>NZ_JBSHAP010000125.1:0-26376 GCF_053611565.1 Kitasatospora sp. NPDC054795 | reverse complement strand
GGCCGGGGGGTGTCCTAACCCGCCCCCGCGGCGGGGGCTTGGGGGGGGGGCCCCACTCCCCCGGCGGGGGGGGGGCCCGGGGGGCGCGGCGCGGCCCGGGGGCCCGGCTTCGTGCCGGGCCCGCGGCGTACCCGGAGGCCGTCCGCAGGCCTCCCGGCCGCTGCCTGGGGTTATCGATTTTGGACCCGGGGCCGACGTCGGGTAATGTTCTTTCTGCGCCGCCCGGGAGGGAACGGACGAGGGAACGAAAGCCCCTCGGAAGGGACCGACCGAGAGGCGCAACGCCTGAGAAGGGCCCGCGAGGGTTCAACTCTGGTGGGGTATGGTGTAATTGGCAGCACGAGTGATTCTGGTTCATTTAGTCTAGGTTCGAGTCCTGGTACCCCAGCGCAGTACGTGAGTACAGCTCCACAAAAGAAGATCAAGCCCCCGTTGTGTAGCGGCCTAGCACGCTGCCCTCTCACGGCAGTAGCGCCGGTTCGAATCCGGTCGGGGGTACTTCAGAGCAGGAAGCCGGTGGCTGTGTCCTTTCGAGGAACATGCCCATCGGCCCTTGCTTTGTGTTGGGGTATGGTGTAATTGGCAGCACGAGTGATTCTGGTTCATTTAGTCTAGGTTCGAGTCCTGGTACCCCAGCCAGAAATTGGAAAGACCCCGGTCCCCGGGGTCTTTTTGCTTTCCCCGGAAATGCCCCGAAGGGCCCCGCTCCGTTCCGAGCGGGGCCCTTCGGGCTTTCCACGGGCCCCTTCCGGCGTTCCGCGAGCCCTGCCGCCCGGCGGCGGACGGCGGCGGACGGGGGCGGACGGGGGCGGAGCGCTGTCCATGCGCTAAGACTGCGGTCTCACTCCGCGAGACACAAGTTCAATCTCCGGCGAAAAGCGCCACTCTGGACGGGAGCGGCCCGGGAGTCTCAGGGCGGCGCACACGCTTTGACCTCGACGACACCGAGAAGGCCGGCAACGCGGCCGGCTGGAGGGAATCCGATGGGACGGACACTCGCAGAGAAGGTCTGGGACGACCACGTCGTGCGGCGCGCGGAGGGCGAACCCGACCTCCTCTTCATCGACCTGCACCTGCTCCACGAGGTCACCAGCCCGCAGGCCTTCGACGGGCTGCGGCTGGCCGGCCGCACGGTCCGCCGCACCGATCTGACGATCGCCACCGAGGACCACAACACCCCCACCCTGGACATCGACAAGCCGATCGCCGACCCGGTCTCCAGGGTGCAGCTGGAGACCCTGCGCAGGAACGCCGCCGAGTTCGGCGTCCGGATCCACTCGCTCGGCGACGTCGAGCAGGGCGTCGTGCACGTCGTCGGCCCGCAGCTCGGCCTGACCCAGCCCGGCATGACCGTGGTCTGCGGTGACTCCCACACCTCGACCCACGGCGCTTTCGGCGCGCTGGCGTTCGGCATCGGCACCAGCCAGGTCGAGCACGTGCTGGCCACCCAGACCCTGCCGCTGGCGCCGTTCCGGACGATGGCGGTCACCGTCGAGGGCGAACTGCCCGAGGGCGTCACCGCCAAGGACCTGATCCTGGCCGTCATCACGAAGATCGGCACCGGCGGCGGCCAGGGCTACGTCCTGGAGTACCGCGGTTCGGCGATCCGGAGCCTGTCCATGGAGGCCCGGATGACCGTCTGCAACATGTCGATCGAGGCCGGCGCCCGGGCGGGCATGATCGCCCCGGACGACACCACCTTCGCGTACCTCCAGGGCCGCCCGCACGCCCCGCAGGGCGAGGACTGGGACGCGGCCGTCGCGTACTGGAGGACCCTGGGCACCGACGAGGACGCGGTCTTCGACCACGAGATCTTCATCGACGCGAGCGAGCTGACCCCGTTCGTCACCTGGGGCACCAACCCGGGCCAGGGCGCCCCGCTGGGCGCCGAGGTGCCGGACCCGGCGTCCTTCGCCGACCCGCAGGAGCGCCTGGCCGCCGAGAACGCCCTGGCGTACATGGGCCTGGAGGCCGGCACCCCGCTGCGCGAGGTGAAGGTCGACGCCGTCTTCGTCGGCTCCTGCACCAACGGCCGGATCGAGGACCTGCGGGCCGCCGCGGCCGTCGTGGAGGGCCGCCGGGTCGCCGACGGCGTGCGGATGCTGGTGGTTCCCGGCTCCGTCCGGGTCGCCCTCCAGGCCGTCGAGGAGGGCCTGGACAAGGTGTTCACCGCGGCCGGTGCCGAGTGGCGCCACGCGGGCTGCTCGATGTGCCTGGGCATGAACCCCGACCAGCTCGCCCCGGGGGAGCGCTGCGCCTCCACCTCGAACCGCAACTTCGAGGGCCGGCAGGGCAAGGGCGGCCGCACCCACCTGGTCTCCCCGCAGGTCGCCGCCGCGACCGCCGTCCTGGGCCGCCTCGCCGCCCCCTCCGACCTGTCCGCCGACGTCGCTGCCGTGGAGGCCTGAGCCATGGAGAAGTTCACCACCCACACCGGCCGGGCCGTGCCGCTGCGCCGCAGCAACGTGGACACCGACCAGATCATCCCGGCCCACTGGCTCAAGAAGGTCACCCGATCCGGTTTCGAGGGCGGCCTGTTCGAGGCCTGGCGCAAGGACGAGTCGTTCATCCTCAACCGGCCCGAGCGGCAGGGCGCCACGGTCCTGGTGGCCGGCCCCGAGTTCGGCACCGGCTCCTCCCGGGAGCACGCCGTCTGGGCGCTCCAGAACTACGGCTTCCACGCGGTCGTCTCGTCGCGCTTCGCCGACATCTTCCGGGGCAACTCCCTGAAGAACGGCCTGCTGACGGTCGTCCTGCCGCAGGAGACCGTGGAACGGCTCTGGGCGCTCACGGAGAGTGACCCTTCGGCCGAGATCACCGTCGACCTGGAGGCGCGCGAAGTGCGTGCCGAGGGCGTCGTCGCGGCCTTCGAACTGGACGACAACGTCCGGTGGCGGCTGCTCAACGGCCTGGACGACATCAGCATCACCCTGCGGAACGAGGCCGACATCGCGGCCTTCGAGGAGACCCGCCCGGCCTTCAAGCCCCGTACTCTGCCGGTCGCCTGAGTTCCCCTCAGAACAAGCATTCTGACGATCCACCGGATGGCCCGTGCCCCCCTCGGGGGGGCCGGGCCATCCGTCGTTCCGGAGCACGAGTTAGCGCCGCGGCCCGCCCCGGATTGCCCATTTGGCTTTGCGGAAGAGGGGCCCGCGCAAGTACAACTGCGGGTAGATGGCACAATCAGTACATGCACCGGCACCATGAACCTCCGTACGCGGGCGGCGAACCCGCGGCTGAGGACTCCATGGGCCGGCCATCCGAACGCCGAATTGACGATCGGCCGGACGTCACCTCCGCACCAGCTGAGGGGCCGGACGACCAGGAAGTCGCAGCGCTCTACGCGCTTGTGGCCGAGCGGTTGAAGCAAGCTCACGCCCGCGTGCATGCGCTGAACGTGTCTGCCGATGCAAAGACCGCTCTCACCCGTCAACTCCTCATCGTCACCGAGGCCGCCAAGCGCGATCTTCCGGAGGCGGCAAGGCGGTTGAGTCGCTTTGTACATGACCTCGACGAGCGGCCCCCGCCGCTCGACTGAGGTCGCCGACGCGCAAATCCATTGCGACACTAGGGTGATTCGCGCGTTTGGTAATTGAAAGTCCGCAGATACATACCTAACGTGCGAAAAGAACGGATGGAATCATCCGGCGCCCGTTTCCGAAGGGGAAGACGTGAACAAGGCTCAGCTTGTCGAAGCGGTGGCCGAGCAGCTGGGCGGTCGCAAGGCTGCCGCAGAGGCCGTCGACGCAGTGCTCGACACCATGGTCCGTGCCGTTGTGGCCGGTGACCGGGTCTCGGTCACCGGGTTCGGCACCTTCGAGAAGGTGGAGCGCTCCGCGCGCTTCGCCCGCAACCCGCAGACCGGCGAGCGGGTCAAGGTCAAGAAGACCTCGGTCCCGCGCTTCCGTCCGGGTCAGGGCTTCAAGGACCTGGTCAGCGGCAGCAAGAAGCTGCCGAAGGAAGGCCCCTCGGTGAAGAAGGCCCCCAAGGGCTCCCTCACCCCGGGCAAGAGCGGCGTGGCCGCCACCCCGGCCGCCAAGCGTGCCGCCACCAAGCGTGCCGCCGCTGCTGCCGCCGCCGCCCCGGCCGCCAAGAAGGCCGCCGCCAAGAAGACGGCCACCACGGCCGCCGCCAAGAAGGCGACCACCACGGCCGCCGCCAAGAAGACCACGGCGACCGCCAAGAAGACCGCCGCGAAGACCACGGCCGTCAAGGCCACCGCCGCCAAGACCACGGCCGCGAAGACCACCGCCGCCAAGAAGACCACGGCCACCGCGACCAAGGCCGCCGCGACCAAGAAGACGGCCGCGGCGAAGAAGGCGACCACCACGGCCGCCGCCAAGAAGACCACGGCCACCGCCAAGAAGGCGACCGCCACGGCCAAGAAGACGGCGCCGGCGAAGAAGACCGCCACCCGCAAGACCACCGCGCGCAAGACCTCTGCCAAGTAAGTCCCGCGCGACCGTCCCAGGACGGCCTTCGGCTCAGAGCCGCGGCACCCCCCTTCCGTGAATTCACGGAGACGGGTCGCCGCGGCTCTTTCGATTTCCGGGCGCTTAGTCAGGAATCGACGGCGTGCGGCGGCACGGGGGAGTTCCGGGCGGTGCGGCGGGATGGTCCGCGGGCCGGGCCGGCCGGGCCCGACGGCGCCGGACGGGGCCGTCAGCCCTCGGCGGGGTCCGGGAAGGTCTGGAGCGTCACGAAGACCACCCGGCGGGCCTCGCCGGTGCCCTCGGTGCGGATCCGCACCCGCTGGCCGGGGCGCAGCAGCCGCAGGCCACCGGCGTCGAAGGCGGCCGCGTCGAACGGCACCGGGGTCCCGTCGTCGAGCAGCACGGAGCCGGCCCGGGTGGCGGGGTCGAAGGTGAACGAGGTGGCCTGCATGCGAGCAGCATAGCGAGCGGGCCGGCCCCGGCCCGGGAGCAGGTCGACGCCCGGACCGGGACGCGCCGGGGCGGCTCCGGGCGGTGCCCGGGCGGCGACCGGGAGGGCTCAGGAAAGGCTCAGCCGGGCGAACAGCGCGCTGGTGTGCGGGCCGAGGCCGAGCGCCGCGGCCTCGCCGAGGTCCGTCCCGGTGTCCACGTCCCGGCGCACCGACTCCACGTCCGCGAGACGCAGTTCGAGCGCCCCGCCGGCCGCGTGCCGGGCCCGTGATCCGTCCCCGAAGGCGGGGGAGAGCGGACGGCCGGGGGCGCAGGCGAGCAGCGTGGTGCCGAGGCCGGGGGTGTCCGGCAGGAAGGCACGGCCGTCCGTCGGCACCGCGCCCAGCACCCGGGCCAGTTCGGCCGGACGCAGCGCCGGGAGGTCCGCCGAGAGCACCGCCAGCGGGGCCCGCGGGGCCAGGGCCAGGGCGCTCTCGGCGCCGTGCGCCAGCGCCCGGTTGAGGCCTCCGTCGGGCTCGTCGGCGACCACCAGGGCGCCGAGCGCGGTCAGCCGGGCGCCGGCCGCGGCGTCGCGGGTGACCACCAGGACCCGGCCGACCCCGGGGGTGGCCAGGGCGGCGGTGACGGTGTCCAGGGCGAAGGACAGGGCCAGGTCGGCCCGGTGCGGTCCGGCGTACGGGGCCAGTCTGCTCTTCGCCACGGTGAGCGGCTTGAGCGGAAGCACCAGCGACCAGCCGGCGGTGGGTGCGGGGGGCGCGACGGCCCCGCTGGGGCGTACGGTGTCCTGGGTCATCGGCGTCATTCTGGCGCCGGTCCCGGAGCCCTCGCCAGGCCGTCCGAGCTGTGCGGACGTGCGTTTGATCACGCCCGCCGGGCGGGTTGGCGCGGTTGCTCGACAGCCGGTGATCGGGCGGGCGACACTGTTCCGCGCCCGTGGCCCGGGCACCGGTGGAATCGGTGCGCGGCGCCGGGACGCCATGACCGCGGTAATCCGTGCCGCATCGGATGAGAAGGAGCTGGGGTGGCCCGCCGCTCGTACGCCAAGTTCGGCAACGCCGACTACGGCATCTGGTACCGCTTCGCGGCCGTGCTGGTGAAGCCGGTGACGACCGCCCTGGTGAAGCCCGACTGGCGGGGCTGGGAGCACATTCCGAAGAACGGCGGCTTCATCGCCGCGGTGAACCACAATTCGATCATCGATCCGGTGATCTACGCGCACTGGCAGTACAACAGCGGACGTCCGCCGCGCATTCTCGGCAAGTCCTCGCTGTTCTCGATTCCCTTCATCGGATTCATGCTGCGCAAGACCGGTCAGATTCCGGTGTTCCGCGAGTCCACCGACGCCGCGCAGGCGTTCCGGGCCGCGATCGACGCGGTCAACAGCGGCCAGTGCGTGCAGTTCTACCCGGAGGGCACGCTCACCCGGGACCCGGACCTGTGGCCGATGACCGGCAAGAGCGGTGTCGCCCGGGTCGCGCTGATGACCGGTGCGCCGGTCATCCCGGTCGCGCACTGGGGCGCCCACGAGATCATCCCGCCGTACGGCCGGCCCGGTCTCGGGAAGGGCAGGTTCAACCTGTTCCCGCGGCACAGGGTCACCGTCGCGGCCGGGCCCGCGGTGGACCTGAGCAAGTACCGGGGGCAGGAGCTCACCGCCCAGGTGCTCGCCGACGCGACCGAGGACATCATGACGGCGATCACCGCCGTGCTGGCGGAGGTCCGCGGCGAGGAACCGCCCGCCGAGCGCTACGACATGCGCAGGGCCGCCCGGGACCGTGCCGCGGCGGCGCTGGCCGAGCGCCGGCGCGCCAAGGGCGAGCGGGGCAAGGGCACCGAGGAGGCCGGCAAGTGATCCGTTGCGCCGTGATGGGGACCGGTTCCTGGGGCACCGCGTTCGCGCTGGTGCTCGCCGACGCGGGCTGCGAGGTCGTGCTGTGGGCCCGCCGCCAGGAGCTGGTGGACGCCGTCAACTCCACCCACGAGAACCCGGACTACCTCCCGGGCGTCCGGCTGCCCGACACCGTGCGGGCGACCACCGACGCCGCCGAGGCGCTGGCCGGCGCCGACTTCGCGGTGCTCGTGGTGCCCTCGCAGACGCTGCGCGACAACCTGGCCGCCTGGACGCCGCTGATCGAGCCGCAGACCGTGCTGGTGAGCCTGATGAAGGGCATCGAACTCGGCACCGCCAAGCGGATGAGCGAGGTGATCGACGAGGTCACCGGGGTCGGCCCGGAGCGCGTCGCGGTGGTCAGCGGGCCCAACCTGGCCAAGGAGATCGCCAACCGGCAGCCCGCGGCCAGCGTGGTCGCCTGCTCCGACGAGGCGGTCGCCAAGCGGCTCCAGGCGGCCTGCCACACACCGTACTTCCGGCCGTACACCAACACCGACGTGGTGGGCTGCGAACTCGGCGGCGCGGTCAAGAACGTGATCGGCCTGGCGGTCGGTATGGCGGCCGGCATGGGGCTCGGGGACAACACCAAGGCGACCCTGATCACCCGCGGGCTGGCCGAGACCACCCGGCTCGGCGAGGTGCTGGGCGCGGACCCGCACACCTTCGCCGGACTCGCCGGGATGGGCGACCTGGTGGCCACCTGCTCCTCGCCGCTGTCGCGCAACAACACCTTCGGCATGAACCTGGGCCGGGGCATGTCGCTCGCGGAGACCATCGCGGCCACCCGGCAGACCGCCGAGGGCGTCAAGTCCTGCGAGTCGGTCCTGGATCTGGCCCGGCGCAACGGGGTCGACATGCCGATCGTCGAGGCCGTGGTGGACGTGGTGCACAACGGGCGGCCGACCCAGGAGGCGCTGCAGACCCTGATGTCGCGTTCGGCGAAGGCCGAGCGGCGCTGAGTCCGGCGGTCCCCGCGGGACCGCCGACTCCACGGTGGCGCCTGCCTTCCGGCAGGGTCTCGCACGGTAGTCTCAAACCCGATATGAGCATCGAACAGTCCTCCCCGAACCGGCCCGACCGGAAGCCGCGCGTCGCGCTGGTCTTCGGCGGGCGCAGCTCCGAGCACGCGATCTCGGTCTCCACCGCGGGCAGTGTGCTCAGGGCGATCGACCGCGACAAGTACGACGTGCTGCCGATCGGCATCACGCACGAGGGCCGCTGGGCGCTGACCAGCGACGAGCCGGCCCGGATGGCCATCACCGACGGGCGGCTGCCGGACGTGGCGCACGTCGCCGAGGGCGTCGACGGCCAGGTCGCGCTGCCGGTCGCCCCGGGCAGCCGCGAGGTGGTCCTGACCGAGCCGGGCAGCGCCCCCAAGGCCCTCGGCGAGGTCGACGTGGTGTTCCCGCTGCTGCACGGCCCGTGGGGCGAGGACGGCACGCTCCAGGGCCTGCTGGAGCTCTCCGGCGTCCCGTACGTCGGCAACGGCGTGCTCGCGAGCGCGGCCGGCATGGACAAGGAGTTCGCCAAGCGGATCCTGGCCTCGCACGGTCTGAACGTCGGCCGCTACACCATCGTGCGGCCGCGCGACTGGGAGTCCGAGGCGGGCCGCGCGGCGGTGCGCGAGCGGGCCGCCGAGCTGGGTCTGCCGCTGTTCGTGAAGCCCTGCCGGGCCGGCTCCAGCATCGGCATCACCAAGGTGAAGGACCTGGCCGACCTCGACGCCGCGATCGAGGAGGCCCGCCGGCACGACCCCAAGCTCATCATCGAGGCCGGCGTGACCGGCCGCGAGATCGAGTGCGGCGTGCTGGAGTTCGAGGACGGCCCGCGGGCCAGCGTGGCCGGCGAGATCCTGGTCGGCGAGGGCTTCGACTTCTACGACTTCGAGGCCAAGTACATCGACTCCTCGGACGTGAAGATCCCGGCGGACCTGACCGCCGAGGAGCTCGCCGAGATCCAGCGCCAGGCGGTCGAGGCCTTCGAGGCGCTCGGCTGCGAGGGCCTGGCCCGGGTGGACTTCTTCCTGCTGGAGGACGGCACCTGGATGATCAACGAGATCAACACCATGCCCGGCTTCACCCCGATCTCGGCCTACCCGAAGATGTGGGAGGCCAGCGGGGTCGCGTACCCGGAGCTGATCGACCGGCTGCTCGGGACGGCGCTGCGCCGCTCGACCGGGCTGCGCTAGCGGGTCCTGCCGCGGAGGGCGGGCCGGGGAGCTCCCCGGCCCGCCCTCGGTGCGTCCCCCGGGTCGCGGCTCCCGCCGCCGGGCTCAGCCCGGGACGTTGGCCTTGACCGCGCCGGTCAGGGCGGCCGCCGGGTCGAAGGGGTTCTGCGCGGCCCCGGCCGGGACGGTCACCTCGACGTAGGCGGCGCGCATGGTCGTCACGAAGCGGTAGCCGCCGTCGGCGCGCTTCTGCGACCACCAGGTGACGCCGTCGACGCTCGGGGACCAGTCCGCGGCGTGGTCGCCGTCCAGTTCCTCCGGCCGGTCGATGCCGCAGCGCAGCACCGTCCGGGGGGAATCGCCCCAGGCGGCCACGTACGGGGAGGCGGGCGACGGGTCGTTGCGGGCGTGCCCGAGCAGGTCGGCCGGCAGCGCGGCGGCCAGCGACCGGCAGTACCCGGCCGCCCGGCCGCCCGGCTGCGGGATCTCGACCTTCGGGTCGGCCGGCCCCCAGCTGCCGACCAGCGCCACGACGGTGCAGGTCAGGGCGACGGGCAGGGCCAGCCAGCGGACCGGGGCCGGCAGGGCGGTCAGCGCCTCGGGGACGCGGAGTTCTCTGGCCACCCGCCGATGGTAACCGGGGCCCGGGTGGCCGGACGTGCCGGTGCGCCGGGCCACCGGGGCCCGGGCGCACCGGCCTACAAGTGCGCCGGCCTACAGGTGCACCACCGGGCAGGTGAGGGTGCGGGTGATGCCCTCGACCTTCTGGACCCGGGCCACCACCAGCCGGCCCAGTTCGTCCACCGTCTCGGCCTCGGCCTTGACGATCACGTCGTAGGGGCCGGTGACGTCCTCGGCGGTGAGTACGCCGGGGACCTCGGCGATGGTCCGGGCCACGGCGGTGGCCTTGCCAACCTCGGTCTGGATCAGGATGTATGCCTGTACCACGGGGACCTCCCGGCGGCCGGTTGAGGGGGGATCGCCGCCGTGATCGCCCGGTCAGGCGCATGGGTGGGTGGGCTCACCGGCAGTCTGATCACCACGCTACCTCGCAGCGGGCCGGGGAGGGGAGACCCCGCGGCCCCGGAAGGGCGTACGCTGCGCGCGGGGGAGCGCGACGGGGGCCGAAGACGGATGGAAACGCGAGAGGACGGCAGATGCAGGGGACCGTGGGCGAGCTCGGCGAGTTCGGCCTCATCAGGGAGCTGACCGCCCGGGTACCGCTCACCGACGCGGTCGACCTCGGCCCGGGTGACGACGCCGCGGTGGTACGGGCTCCGGACGGCCGGGTGGTGGCGACCACGGACGTCCTGATCGAGAACCGGCACTTCCGCCGGGACTGGTCCACCGCCTACGACGTGGGCCGCAAGGCCGCCGCCCAGAACCTCGCCGACGTGGCCGCGATGGGGGCGGTGCCGACCGCCATACTGCTCGGTCTGGTCACTCCCGCGGACCTGCCGACCACCTGGGCCACCGAGTTGATGGACGGGCTGCGCGACGAGTGCCAGGTGGCCGGGGCGACGGTGGTCGGCGGTGACGTGGTGCGCGGCGACACCGTCATGCTGGCCATCACGGCGCTCGGGGACCTCCAAGGGCGTGCGGCGGTGACCCGCTCCGGTGCGCAGGTCGGTGACGTGGTCGCGGTGACCGGCTGGCTCGGCTGGTCGGCCGCCGGCCTGACCGTGCTCCAGCGCGGCTTCCGCTCCCCGCGGGCCTTCGTCGAGGCGCACCGCCGGCCCGAACCGCCGTACCACGCGGGCCCGGCGGCGGCCGAGCTGGGCGCGACCTCGATGATCGACGTGAGCGACGGACTGGTCGCCGACCTCGGCCACGTGGCCCGGGCCAGCGAGGTCGACATCGACCTGAAGGCCGCCGACTTCGACGTCCCGGCGCAGATGGCCGACATCGGCCAGGCGGTCGGCGTGGACCCGTTGGTCTGGGTGCTCTCCGGCGGCGAGGACCACGCGATCGTGGCCACCTTCCCGCGCGGGGTCCAACTCCCGGCCCGCTGGCGGGTGGTGGGCGAGGTGACCGGCCGCCCGACGGGCAGCCGCAGCGGCCGGGTCACGGTGGACGGCGCCCCCTGGGACCGGGTGGGCGGCTGGGACCACTTCGCCGAGTAGGGCCCGCCCCCGGATCGCGTCGGCCCCGGCGGGGACCCGGGAGGCGGGGCCCCGGCGGGCGGTCCGCGCCGATCCCCGTACGGCGGGCGGCGCGTGACGCTCCGGTGCGCTGGGAACGGGTGTCGAGGGTGCGTTGTGCGTAGGCTTGCGACACCCCAGCCCACCCGCCCGGCGCGGGTGGCCCGACCCACTGCGAGCGGGAGCACACCAGACATGCGCATCGGTGTACTGACCAGCGGCGGCGACTGCCCCGGCCTCAACGCGGTGATCCGCTCGGTGGTGCACCGGGGCACCGACGTCCACGGGCACGAGATCGTCGGCATCCTGGACGGCTTCCTCGGACTGATCGAGGGCCGCACCAGGACGGTCTCGCACGACGACGTCACCGGCCTGCTCACCCTCGGCGGCACCATCCTGGGCTCGGCCCGGGTGCGGCGGGACCGGATCGCCTGGGCGGTGGAGAACGCCAAGACGCTGGCCCGGGAGATCGGCATCGACGCGCTGATCGCGATCGGCGGGGAGGGCACGCTGACCGCCGCCAAGCTGTTCAGCGACGCCGGACTGCCCGTGGTCGGGGTGCCGAAGACCATCGACAACGACATCGACGCCACCGACGTGACCTTCGGCTTCGACACCGCCGTGCACGTCGCGACCGAGGCGATCGACCGGCTGAAGACCACCGCCGAGTCCCACCAGCGCGTCATGGTGGTCGAGTTGATGGGCCGGCACACCGGCTGGATCACCCTCACCGCGGGCATGGCGGGCGGTGCGCACGGCATCCTGATCCCGGAGAAGCCCTTCGACATCGAGGCGGTGGCCCGGATAATCGAGGACCGCTTCGCGCGCGGCAAGAAGTTCGCCATCATCGCCGTCGCCGAGGGCGCCTCCCCGCTGCCCGGCACCATGCGCTTCGACCACGGCGAGGTCGACCAGTACGGCCACCGGACCTTCGGCGGGATCGGCAACCGGCTCGCCCACGAGCTGGAGAACCTGCTCGGCAAGGAGGCCCGCCCGGTCATCCTCGGCCACGTCCAGCGCGGCGGCACCCCGACCGCCCGGGACCGGGTGCTCGCCACCCGGTTCGGCTGGCACGCGGTGGAGGCCGTCCAGCAGGGGGCGTTCGGACACTTCACCGCGCTGCGCCGGACCGGCATCGAGCTGCTGCCGATCGGCGACGCGGTGACCAGGCTGAAGACGGTGCCGAAGGACCGCTGGGCGGAGTCCGAGGCGGTGCTCTGAGAGCGCGCCGGTAGGTTGGGGCCCATGGCCCTCCCGTCTCCCACCCCCGCCCCCGGCCGAAGCGCTTCGCACGGCCCCTCCGACGCCACCGCCCGCCTCGCGCCTCCCCGGGTGCTCACCGTCGCCGGCTCCGACTCCGGTGGCGGCGCCGGAATCCAGGCCGACCTCAAGGCGATGCTCGCCCTCGGCGTCCACGGCATGAGCGTGATCACCGCAGTCACCGCGCAGAACTCGCTCGGTGTCCAGGGCTACTGGGAGCTGCCCGCGGAAGCCGTCCGGGCGCAGTTCCGCAGCGTGGTGGACGACATCGGGGTGCAGGCCGTGAAGACCGGCATGCTCGCCTCGGTCGAACTCGTCGAGACCGTCGCCGAGCTGCTGGCCGGGGTGGACGCCCCGGTGGTGGTCGACCCCGTCGGGGTCTCCAAGCACGGGGACGCGCTGCTGGTCGCCGAGGCCGTCGCCACCGTCCGCGAGAAGCTGCTGCCGGTCGCCACCCTGGCCACCCCCAACCTGCACGAGGTGACCCAGCTCACCGGGCTGACCGTCGAGGACGAGTCGCAGATGCTGGACGCCGCCAGGGCGCTGGTCGACCTCGGGCCGCGCTGGGCGCTGGTCAAGGGCGGCCACCTGCCGGGCGAGGCCGCCGACCTGCTGTACGGCGGACCGGACGAGGTGCACTGGTTCCGGGCACCCCGCTACGACAACCGGCACACCCACGGCACCGGCTGCACCCTGGCCAGCGCGATCGCCGCCGGACTGGCCAAGGGCGAGCCGCTGCCGCGGGCGGTGGCCTCGGCCAAGGAGTACATCACCGGCGCGATCGCCGGGGGCTTCGCCCTGGGCGCCGGCATCGGCCCGGTCGACCACGCCTGGCGCTGGCGCTGAGGACCCCGGAAGACGACAGTGGGCGGGCTCCTGGAAGGAGTCCGCCCACTGTCGGTGGGTCCGGAAAACGGCAGAGCCGGCCACGGAAACAGTGAAGCCGGCTCATCCGAGGATGAACCGGCTCACTGGAGGACCGGCTTGCCGGTCTGCGCGTCAGCGCGAGACCTTACCGGCCTTGATGCACGAGGTGCAGACGTTGAGCCGCTTCGGCGTCCGCCCAATCACAGCGCGCACCGTCTGGATGTTGGGGTTCCAACGACGGGGGGTACGGCGGTGAGAGTGGGAGATGCTGTTGCCGAAGCCCGGCCCCTTGCCGCAGACGTCGCAGTTGGCAGCCACAGGAGTCACTCCAAGACTTCAGATCAGATACTTTCGAAAACCCCGCTCGACCACCAGAACACTCGCGTGAACCAGACCGGACGAGGGGGTGAGCCTGGACGGTTCCAGGCAACCGGAAGAGCATACAACGCTTGCTTCCGTCCCACGAAACTACCATGACCGGCCGAGTGATCGCTCCGGTCGTCGGCCCGGACGGCCCCGCCCACCCCCCGATAACCTGCTGGTATCACCCCTCGCCGCCGCCCCTCGGGCCACCGCGGCGGCCCATCCGGAGGAGACCTGGTGCTGCACACGCTCGACGCCCCGGCCGTGCGCACCTGGTGCCAGCTCGCCCTGCGGGCGCTCGGCCAGGCCCGCGAGGAGATCGACGCGCTCAACGTCTACCCCGTCCCGGACGGCGACACCGGCACCAACCTCTATCTGACCGTCGAGTCCGCCGCCGCCGAGGTGGAGAGCCGCTTCGCCGACCCCGCCGTCGGGACGGCCCCCGGGCTGGCGGACACGGTCCGGGCGATGGCCCGCGGCGCGCTGGTCGGCGCCCGCGGGAACTCCGGGGTGATCCTCGCCCAGTGGCTGCGCGGGACCGCCGAGACGCTCGCCGAGGGCGGCGGCGCCGACCAGCTGCGGGCCGCCCTGCAACGGGCCGCCGACTCCGCGTACCAGGCCGTCGCGGAGCCCGTCGAGGGGACCCTGCTGACCGTCGCCCGGGTCGCCGCCCGGGAGGCCGTCCGGGCCGGGGACGGGCTCGCGCAGGTCGCCGACACCGCCCACCGGGCCGCCCGGGACGCACTGCGGCACACCCCCGAGCAGCTCGCCGTGCTGGCCGAGAACGGGGTCGTGGACGCCGGCGGGCGCGGCCTGGTGGCCGTCCTCGGCGCGCTCGCCGACGCCGTCGCCGGGCAGCAGCCGATGGGGCCGGTCGCGCTGCGCGGGGACGTCCGGGCCGTCGAGAGCTGCGAGACGCACCTGCGGCCGCCCGGCCCCGGCCACCCCGCCTTCGAGGTCATTTACTTGCTGGACGCCCCCGACGAGGCGCTGCCCGCGCTGCGCGAGCGGCTCGGCGAGCTCGGCGACTCGCTGGTGGTCGGCGGCGGCGACGGCCTGTGGAACGTGCACGTCCACGTGGACGACGCGGGCTCCGCCGTGGAGGCCGGCGTCGGGGCCGGGCGCCCGCACCAGATCCGGATCACCCACTTCGCCGAGGCCGCCGCCCGCTCCGGCACCGCCGCCGAGCCCGGCGAGCGCGAGGAGCGGGCCCGGGCGGTGCTCTCGGTGGTCTCCGGCGAGGGTCTGGCCGAGCTCTGCGAACAGGCCGGCGCCGTCGTCCTGCACGCCGACCCGGACCGCCCGCCGGCCAGCGCCGAACTCGCCGCCGCGGTGCGCCGCTCGGCCGCCCGCGAGGTCGTCCTGCTGCTGAACGACCCGGAGCTGCGCGCCGCCGCCGGGGCCGCCGCCGACCAGCTGCGCGAGGAGGGGGTGCGGATCGCCGTCCTGCCCACCCGCTCGCCGGTGCAGGGACTGGCGGCGCTCGCGGTGCACGAGGGCGGCCGCCGCTTCGACGAGGACGTGGTCGCCATGACCTCCGCCGCCGGGGCCACCCGGTACGCGGAACTGGCCGTCGCCGAGGGGGAGTCCTGGACGATGGCCGGCGTCTGCCAGGCCGGGGACGTGCTCGGGCTGATCGACGGCGACGTCGCGGTGATCGGCGCCGGGCTGGCCGAGGTCGGCGAGAGCGTGCTGGACCGGATGCTCGGGGCGGGCGGCGAACTCGTCACCCTGATCCTCGGCGAGGGCACCGAGGAGGCGCTCGCCGAGCGGCTGGTCGCCCACGTGCGGCACCGCCGGCCCGAGGTGGACGCGGTGGTCTTCCACGGGGGGCAGGAACCGGCGCCGCTGCTCATCGGGGTGGAGTAGCCGCCGTTCTGTCCGCCCCTTGGTGTAAACAGGGGCCTGATGGGCGCTCTCGATGAACCACTGACCAAGCTCGTCGGCGACCGCACCGCGAAGGTGCTCGCCGACAGTCTCAAGCTGCGCACGGTCGGGGACCTGCTGCACCACTACCCGCGCCGCTACGTCGAACGCGGCCAGCTCACCAGCCTGGACGAGCTGGAGGTCGACGAGCACGTCACCGTGCTGGCCCGGATCGAGAAGGTCACCCTGATCCCGTTCCGCGGCCGCAAGGGCGACCGGCTGGAGGTCGTGGTCACCGACGGCCGCAGCCGGCTCTCGCTGGTCTTCTTCAACCAGGGCTGGCGGCAGAAGGAGCTCAAGGCTGGCGCTCAGGGCCTGTTCGCCGGCAAGGTCGGGGTCTTCAACCGGACCCGCCAGCTGGTCTCGCCGGACTACCAGCTGCTCGACGAGGACACCGGGTCGGACGCCGCGCGGCAGTTCGCCGGCCGGCTCATCCCGGTGTACGGCGCCAGCGCCCAGATGCCCAGCTGGAAACTGTCGATCTGCATCGAGACCGCGCTCACCAAGCACCTCGGCGACGTCGGCGAGCCGCTGCCCGCCGAACTGCGCGAGCGGCACGACCTGATCCCGCTGGCCGAGGCGCTGGAACTGATCCACCGCCCGCGCGGCCACGCCGACCGCGAGCGGGCCCAGAGCCGGCTGCGCTGGGACGAGGCCTTCGTGCTCCAGGTCGCCCTCGCGCAGCGCCGGGCCGCCGACTCCGCCCTGCCCGCCAAGCCGCGCCGGGCCCGCGAGGGCGGCCTGCTGGACGCCTTCGACGCCCGGCTGCCGTTCACCCTCACCGAGGGCCAGCGGTCCGTCTGCGCCGAGATCGCCGCCGACCTCGCCACCGACCACCCCATGCACCGGCTGCTCCAGGGCGAGGTCGGCTCCGGGAAGACCCTGGTCGCGCTGCGCGCCATGCTCGCCGTGGTGGACGCGGGCGGCCAGGCGGTGCTGTTGGCGCCCACCGAGGTGCTCGCCCAGCAGCACCACCGCTCGATCGTCGAGATGATGGGGGACCTCGCCGAGGGCGGCATGCTCGGCGGCTCCGACCTCGGCACCCGGGTGGTGCTGCTGACCGGCTCGATGGGTGTCCCCGCCCGCCGGCAGGCGCTGCTCGACATGGCCTGCGGGGACGCCGGGATCGCCATCGGCACCCACGCGCTGATCGAGGACAAGGTGCAGTTCCAGGACCTCGGCCTGGTCGTGGTGGACGAGCAGCACCGCTTCGGCGTCGAGCAGCGGGACGCGCTGCGCGCCAAGGGCGAGCAGCCGCCGCACCTGCTGGTGATGACGGCCACCCCGATCCCTCGCACCGTCGCTATGACGGTCTTCGGGGACCTGGAGACCTCCGTCCTGGACCAGCTGCCGGCCGGCCGCTCGCCGATCTCCACCCATGTCGTCCCGGCGCTGGAGAAGCCCAACTTCCTCACCCGGGCCTGGGAGCGGGTCCGCGAGGAGGTCGCCAAGGGCCACCAGGCGTACGTGGTCTGCCCCCGGATCGGGGACGAGGAGCCGGCGGCGGGCCCGGGGAAGAAGCGCCGCAAGGCTGCCGTGGAGGACTTCGAGGAGGTCGGCGACGAGGGCGGCGACGAGGGCGCGGCGAGCGACGAACGGCGGCCCCCGCTCTCGGTGGTGGAGACGGCCGAGAAGCTGGCGAAGGGCCCGCTGAGCGGTCTGCGGGTGGAGATCCTGCACGGCCGGCTCGCGCCCGAGGCCAAGGACGAGGTGATGCGCCGGTTCACGGCCGGCGAGGTGGACGTGCTGGTCGCCACCACGGTGATCGAGGTCGGCGTCAACGTCCCCAACTCCACCGCGATGGTCATCATGGACGCCGACCGCTTCGGCGTCTCCCAGCTCCACCAGCTGCGCGGCCGGGTCGGCCGCGGCAGCGCGGCGGGCCTGTGCCTGCTGGTCAGCGACATGCCCGGGGGCAGCGCCGCGCGGGCCCGGCTGGACGCGGTGGCGGGCACCCTGGACGGCTTCGAGCTCTCCCGGATCGACCTCGAACAGCGCCGCGAGGGCGACGTGCTGGGCCAGGCCCAGTCCGGGGTGAAGTCCTCGCTCAAGGTGCTCTCGGTGCTGGAGGACGAGGAGGTCATCCTCACCGCCCGCACCGAGGCCACCCGGCTGGTCGCCGAGGACCCGGACCTGGCCGCCCACCCGGAGCTGCGCACCGCGCTGGAGAGCCTGCTCGACGAGGACCGCGCGGCCTACATGGAGAAGGGCTGATCGGCCCTTCGAGGGTCGGATTGTCAGACCCCCGGGAGAGAATGGAGTTGTTCAGGACGCACCTCCAAGGTGCGTACCTGGCACGACACTTGGGGGTCATGCCATGGCATTCCGTCATCTCAACGAGCTCCCGCTGGGCGACAAGGTCTTCCGGATCGAACTCGCCAGCGACGACGACCGCGAGGTCACCCTCACCCTGACCGGCTGGCGCGAGGGGGCGGCCGCCGCACCGCTCGCCTCGGGCAAGCTCCGCCTGCCGGTCGAGGACGTCGCCTCGCTGCGGATCGCGCTCAACCGCGCGCTGCGGGCGCTGGCGATCGTCGCCGACGTCTCCGAGCCCATCCCCGACCGCGACGTGCTGCGCGAGCTGTACCCCGGCCACGGCGCCCCCTGGGTGCCGCAGCACGAGGAGGAACTGGTCCGGCGCTTCCACGACGGCGAGACCATCGCCCGGGTCGCCGCCCGGTTCGGCCGCACGCCCGACTCCGTCCGGACCAAGCTGCGCGAGCTCGGGCACGACCCGCGCCGCCCCGAGTTCTGCCCGCCCGACGGCTGCCTGTCCTGGTCCCGCTACGCCTCGCCGGCCCTGCTCGGCGCGGCCCTGCCGCCCCAGGCGGCGGGCTCCGAGGCGAGCTGACCCGCACTTCCCGCAGGCCCTGCCGGTAGGCCCGGCGGGGCCTGCGCCGTATAGCGTGGTCGGTCAGCGACGAAAGGACCTCCCACCACCATGACCCGCGTGATCGCCGGGGCGGCCGGCGGCCGCCGACTGGCCGTACCGCCCGGCCGGGGCACCCGCCCGACCTCCGACAAGGCCCGCGAGGCGATGTTCTCCACCCTGGAGGCGCTGCGCGGCACCCTGCAGGGGATCCGGATGCTGGACCTGTTCGGCGGATCGGGCGCGGTCGGACTGGAGGCGCTGTCGCGCGGCGCCGAGCACGTCCTGCTGGTCGAGGCGGACGGCCAGGCGGCCCGGGTGATCCGGGAGAACGTCCGGACGATCGGCCTGCCCGGGGCCGAGGTGCGGGCCGCCAGGGCGGAGAAGGTGATCGCCGGCCCGCCCCCGCAGAGCCCGTACGACCTGGTCTTCCTCGACCCGCCGTACGTGGTGACGGACGAGGAGGTCCGCGAGATGCTGATCACACTCCTGGCCGGGGGCTGGCTCGCGGACGACGCACTCGTCACCGTGGAGCGCAGCACCCGCGGCGGTGGGTTCGACTGGCCCGGGGGTTTCGAGGAACTGCGCTCCCGCCGCTACGGCGAGGGCACGCTCTGGTACGGTCGCGCCGCCGCCGCGGCCGGTGAGCAGAAGTAGCGGGCCGCGGCCCGCAGCAGCCGTCACCCCACGAGGGAGCACACACGCCATGCGCCGAGCCGTCTGTCCTGGTTCGTTCGACCCGATCACCAACGGTCACCTCGACATCATCGGGCGGGCCTCGAAGCTGTACGACGTGGTGCATGTCGCGGTCCTGATCAACCGGAACAAGCAGGGCATGTTCACCGTCGAGGAGCGGATCGGCCTGATCGAGGAGGTCACCGCCGGCTTCGGGAACCTGGTGGTCGAGTCGCACCACGGCCTGCTGGTGGACTTCTGCCGGGACCGCGGGATCCCCGCGATCATCAAGGGCCTGCGCGCGGTCAGCGACTTCGACTACGAGCTCCAGATGGCCCAGATGAACCACGGCCTGACCGGGGTGGAGACGCTGTTCGTGCCGACCTCGCCGACGTACAGCTTCCTCTCCTCGACGCTGGTCAAGGAGGTCGCCTCGTACGGCGGCGACGTCTCGCACCTGCTGCCGGAGACGGTGCACCGCCGGCTGGTGGAGCGGATCGCGGAGCGCAAGGCCGAGCAGTAGGCGCCGCCTGTCCGCTTCTGCCGGTTCGTCATGGATTGTCCCGCGGGCGGCAGACCGGTTCGGCGCAGGCGTTGTGACCCCGCCCGGCAGGGGCCGTACAGTCTGTACTCCTGCCCCGCGGTGAGGTTCACCGCGTCGGGCCTGCCTCCGCCGGACCGTCGGCGGCACACGGAAAGACGAAGCCCCGTGGACGTGCAGAACAAGGTCGACGAGATCGTGGCGGCGGTCGAGAACGCCCGCTCGATGCCGATGTCGGCCTCCTGCGTGGTGAACCGGGCCGAGCTGATCGGCCTGCTCAACAACCTCAGGTCGGCCCTGCCCGCCGAACTCGCCCAGGCCCAGTCGGTGATGGCCGACCACGAGCAGGTGGTGGCGGGTGCCCAGGCCGAGGCCGAGCGGATCATCCAGGGCGCGCACGCCGAGCGCGGCTCGCTGATCTCGGACACCGAGGTGGTCCGCCAGGCCCAGGCCCAGGCCGACCGGATCCTCGCCGAGGCGCGCGCCGAGGTCGACGCCAAGCGGGCCGAGGCCGACGACTACGTGGACAGCAAGCTCGCCAACTTCGAGGTCGTGCTGACCAAGACGCTCGGCGCGGTCGGCCGCGGCCGCACCAAGCTGCGCGGCGACTCCAGCGTCTTCGAGACCGAGTCCGACGGCGAGGGCGACGGCGAGGAGTTCCGCCCGCAGCGGATCAGCCCGAGCCCCGAGGTGGACGAGTACGTCGATGTGAAGCTGGCCACCCTGGAGAACGTGCTCGGCGCCACCCTGGAGGCGGTCGGCAAGGGCCGGGACAAGCTGCTCGGCAAGCGGCCCATCGACGAGCTGGGCGCCTACCTGGCCGCCGCCGACCAGGCCCAGGAGGCCAAGGAGCGGGCCGAGGCGGTGGCGGCGGGCTTCGCCCACGACCCCGACGGCGGGGACATCGCCTGGTACCGCGAGGACGTCCCGCAGCAGCAGACCTGGCCGGAGCAGACCCCGGCCGCGGCCGGCTGGCAGGCCCCCGGCACCGACCAGTACGCGGCCGCCCAGCAGCCCGGCGGGCAGTACGCCGAGGTGTACGGCGGCGGCTACGACCCGGCCGGCCAGGGCGACCCGTACAACGCCCAGTGGGGCGGGCAGCAGGACGGCTACCAGCAGCAGGGCTACCCGGACCAGCAGCAGGGCGGCTACGGATATCCCCAGCAGCAGGGCTACCCCGCGCAGTCGTACGAGGGCTACACCTACCCCCAGCCGCCGGCCACCCCGCCGGCCGTGCCGCACCAGCAGCAGGGCCAGGGCCAGCAGCAGGGCCAGGCGCAGGGGCAGGGTCTGGACGAGACCAGCTTCTTCGACACCAGCATGATCGACATGACCAGGCTGCGGGAGCTCGGCGGCCGCTGAACCGGCCCCGGCACGTCCGCGGGGGAGTCTCCCGACGGGACCGAAGTTGGGCCTGACGGGAGACTCCGGTAGTCTGACCACTCCGGCCTCCCCATGTCCGGCCGTTGGCTTGCCCTCGCAACGCCGACTCGTATGGGGACGCTTCGTTGAATTCCTATGGAAGTCAGGACACCGTGAACCGCCTCGACCACCGCGACCCCCTCGTGTTCGACACGCACGAGCTCGGTCGGCGTCCGGGCTCGATGCGCAAGGTGAGCCGGACCCTGGAGGCCCCGGAGGGCTTCGGGATCATCGACGTGATCGGCGTGCCGGAGAAGAGCCCGATCGAGCTGGAGCTCCGCCTGGAGTCCGTGGTCGAGGGCGTGCTGGTCACCGGCACCGCCGAGACCCGCGTCGAGGGCGAGTGCGTCCGGTGCCTGGAGTCCGTCGCGTTCGACATCGACGTGGACTTCCAGGAGCTGTACTACTACCCGGAGTCCGACGAGCGCCACCGCGCCCGGACCGCCGGGGCCGAGGACCTCGACGAGGACTCGGAAGAAGAGACTTACCGTCTGGAGGGCGACTTCTTCGACCTCCGGCCGGTGCTGCGTGACGCGGTGGTGCTCGCACTGCCGCTGCAGCCGGTGTGCCAGGAAGACTGCCTGGGCCTGTGCTCCGAGTGCGGAGCGCGCCTGAGCGACGACCCGGCGCACCACCACGATGCCGTCGACCCCCGGTGGGCGGCTCTGCAGGGACTCTCCGCCGCCCCCGGCGACGAGGGTGACGGATCTAAGAACAGCGACACCCGTGAGGGTCTCGCCGAGAACCAGGAGAAGTAGCCGTGGCTGTTCCGAAGCGGAAGATGTCGCGCAGCAACACGCGCCACCGTCGGTCCAACTGGAAGGCCGTTGTCCCGGCCCTCGTGGCGTGCGACCGCTGCCACGAGCCGAAGCTGGGCCACATCGCGTGCCCGAGCTGCGGCACGTACAACCGTCGCCAGGTCCTCTCGGTCTGATCGGCGGGGTGTACGGATCGATGTCGGACGGTAACTCCACCCGCAAGGCGTCCACCGCCCCGAAGGGTTCCACTTCGGGCGGCGGCAAGGCCGGCGGGCCGGCTTCGACCGAATACGACGTCCTGGAAGGGCGCCTCGGGTACACGCTCGAGCGCGCCCTTCTGGTGCGTGCCCTGACCCACCGCTCGTACGCGTACGAGAACGGCGGGCTGCCCACCAACGAGCGCCTGGAGTTCCTCGGCGACTCGGTGCTGGGCCTCGTGGTGACCGACACCCTCTACCGCGTCCACCCGGACGTCCCGGAGGGCACGCTCGCCAAACTGCGCGCCGCGGTGGTCAACTCCCGCGCGCTCGCGGACGTCGGCCGCGGCCTGGAGCTCGGCACGTTCATCCGCCTCGGCAAGGGCGAGGAGGGTACCGGCGGCCGCGACAAGTCGTCGATCCTCGCCGACACCGTCGAGGCCGTGATCGGCGCCGTCTACCTGGACCAGGGCCTGGACGCGGCCACCGAGTTCGTCCACCGACTGTTCGACCCGCTGATCGAGGAGTCCTCTCAGCTGGGCGCCGGCCTGGACTGGAAGACCAGCCTCCAGGAGCTCACCGCCTCGGTGGGCATCGGAGTGCCCGAGTACGTGGTCATGGAATCCGGTCCGGACCACGAGAAGACCTTCACCGCGGCGGCCCGGGTGGCCGGCGAGGACTTCGGCAGCGGCGTCGGCCGTTCGAAGAAGGAAGCCGAGCAGAAGGCCGCCGAGAGCGCCTGGCGCGCGATCAGGGACAAGTACGCCGACCGGCTGCCCGCCGGGGCGTGACCTCCGAGTAGCCTTCACTCCTGCCGAACCGTACCGAGCAGGAGGCGTCTTCCCGTGCCCGAACTTCCCGAGGTCGAGGTCGTCCGCCGTGGTCTGGCCAACTGGGTCGCCGGGCGGACCGTCGCCGACGTCGAGGTGCTGCACCCGCGCGCGGTGCGCCGCCAGCCGGCCGGCGCGGCCGACTTCACCGCCCGGCTGACCGGCACCGCTCTCGGCACCGCGCAGCGGCGCGGCAAGTACCTGTGGGTGCCGCTGGCCGGCACCGGGGCGGGATTCTCGCTGATCGGCCACCTCGGGATGAGCGGCCAACTCCTCGTCCAGGACCCGTCCGTACCCGACGAGACGCACCTGCGGGTGCGGCTGCGCTTCGCCGACGGCGGGCGCGAACTGCGCTTCGTCGACCAGCGGACCTTCGGCGGCCTGGCGGTCGAGGAGGCCGAGGACGGGGACCCCGAGGGCACCCCGGTCTCGATCGCGCACATCGCCCGCGACCCGCTCGACCCGCGCTTCGACGACGCCGCCTTCGCGGCGGCGCTGCGCGCCAAGCGGACCACCGTCAAGCGCGCCCTGCTCGACCAGACCCTGATCAGCGGCGTCGGCAACATCTACGCCGACGAGGCGCTGTGGCGCTCCAGGCTGCACTACGACCGCCCGACCGCGACGCTCACCCGCCCGCAGGCCCTGCTGCTGCTGGCCGCCGCCCGGGACGTGATGACCGCGGCGCTCGCCGTCGGCGGCACCAGCTTCGACAGCCTCTACGTCAACGTGAACGGCGAGAGCGGCTACTTCTCCCGGGACCTCGACGCCTACGGCCGCGAGCAGGAGCCCTGCCGCCGCTGCGGCACCCCGATCCGGCGGGCGGCCTGGATGAACCGCTCCAGCTACTTCTGCCCCCGCTGCCAGCGCGTGCCGCGCACCCGCAGCGGGGGCTGAGGCCCCGCGCTACTTGCGGGTGAGCTCGGGCTCCTCGGCGGCCGGCTCCCCGGGCGTGCCGTGGGTGTCCTGGCCGAAGTAGGCCACCCCGACCGCGGCGACCACCGCGAGCAGGAAGCCGATCACGCCGAGCCAGCCCAGGCCGGCCTTGGAGGAGTCTCCGAGCCAGAGCACGCCGACCGCGCCGGGCAGCACCGTCTCGCCGACCACCAGCGCGGCGGTCGCGCCGTTGACCGAGCCGATCTGGAGCGCCACGGTGTGGATGTACATCCCGCCGATGCCGCCGACCAGGACCGCGTACAGCGCCGGGTCGGAGAGCAGCGAACCGATGTCGAACGGCTCGATGCCGTTGAGGATGCGCACCCCGACGCCCAGGGCGCCGAAGCCGAGGCCGGAGAGCAGGCCGGCGACGATCGCGCCGTTGGCGCCCATCCGCCGCACCAGCAGGCTGCCGCCGACCAGCAGCACGGTGGTGATGATCAGCAGCCACCAGTGGAAGGACATCGCCACGTGGTGGCCGCCCTCCGGTCCGGCCGAGACGGCCAGCAGCACCAGCGCCGAGCAGAGAACGGCGATCGAGGCCCACTCCAGCTGCTTGAGCCGGATGCCCAGCAGCTTGATGCTGAGCACCGCGGTGATCACCAGGTTGGCGCTGATGATGGTCTGGGAGAGGAACAGCGGCAGCAGCCGGGCGGCCAGCGCGCCGAGCCCGAAACCGATCAGGTCGAGCACTGTGCCGAGGATGAACTCCCAGGTGACGGCGGCCTTCGCGGTCGAGGACAGGCTCGGGCCGCCGTGCTCGGTGGTCGAGGTGCTGGCGCCCTTGGCGGCCTCCTCCCGGGCGGAGCGGCGGGATCCGACGGCCTGGAGGACCGAGCCGGTGCCGTAGCAGGCGGATGCCGCCACGGCGGTGACGAGGCCGATGATCACCGAGTGCTCCGATCGGGAGTCGAGTCAAGGATTGGCTGAGTAAAGAAAGGGCAATGGGGCCGGTGGTTCGGGACCACTATGCCCGTTCGCACGGTACGGTCGGCACGCCCCCCGGAGTACCCCGGAACCGGGCCGGGCCTGCCGGAACGTACGTCCGGGGGCCGCAGCCGGTTCCCGCGCGGGCCCCGTCTCGGGGACGGCTGGGGGAAACATCATCCCCGAGGAGGGGAGCGGACCCGGCGGACGGCGGGGAGCCTTGTCAGTACCAGTATGCGAAGGGTATGGCGTGCTCCGGGGCCGGTCACGGTAGCGTCGGGGGCATGAGAACCCTTGCACGACGTTCCCGGGGCGCCGGGCCGCTTGCCCTGGTGGCGGCGCTGCTCGGGCTGCTGCTCCTGCTGGCGCCGGCGGCCTCGGCGGCCGGCGGACTGAGCGACGCCGCGGCCTCCCTGAAGAAGGGCCGGGTCTACGTCGACCCGGCCATGACGAGCCGCTTCAGCCAGGACCGGGCCGACGCCCTGACCAAGAAGATCGACAAGGCCGACAAGCCGATCTTCATCGCGGTGATCCCCGACTCTCCGGCCTACGCGAAGAGCAACCTCCAGGACTTCCGCACCCTGGTGGGCATCGACGGCGTCTACGCGGTCTGGCACGGCGACAAGTTCGACGCCGGCGGCGACCGCGGCGCGATGGGCGCGGGCCAGCCGCAGCGCATCGCCGGGGCGGCCTTCCGGTCGAACGGCGGCGACATCGACGCCACCCTGAACTCCTTCGTCGACCAGGCCGCCCCGCAGACCAAGGGCACCGGGGTCAACCACAGCACCTCGATCGCCTGGGTGGTCATCCCGCTCGTGCTGGTCGCGCTCGCCGGCACCGGCGTCTTCCTGCTGTTCCGCCGCGCCAAGAAGCGCAAGGAGGAGCAGGCCCGGGCCGAGCTGGAGCAGCTGCGCAGGGTCGTGGACGAGGACATCACCGCCTTCGGCGTCGAACTGGAGCGGCTCGACTTCAGCCCGGCCGCGGCCGACGCCGACGACGCCCAGCGCACCGACTACAGCCACGCCCTGGACTCGTACGAGAAGTCCAAGCGGCTGATGGACGAGGCGAAGAAGCCCGAGGACGTCAAGCAGGTCACCGAGGCGATCGAGGACGGCCGCTTCTCGCTGGCCACCCTGGCCGCCCGGCGGGACAAGCGGCCGCTGCCCGAGCGCCGTCCCCCGTGCTTCATGGACCCGCGGCACGGCCCGTCCGTCAAGGACGTGGACTGGGCCCCGGCCGGCGGCTCCGCCCGCTCCGTGCCGGTCTGCCAGGCCGACGCGGACCGCTTGGCGGCCGGCCTCGACCCGGCGATCCGCACCGTCGACACCGACCAGGGCCCGCAGCCGTACTGGAACGCCGGCCCGGCGTACGCCCCGTACGCGGGCGGCTACTACAGCGGCTTCGGTGGCGGCCTGCTGCCCGGCCTGCTGGTCGGCACCATGCTCGGCTCGATGATGAGCTCCCCGGCCTACGCGGCGGCGCCGATGATGGGCGGCGGCTACCAGGACCAGTACGAGGGCGGCGACTACACCGGCGCCGACTTCAACCCGGCCGACTTCAGCGGCGGTGGCGATTTCGGCGGCGGTGGCGACTTCGGCGGTGGCGGCGACTTCGGCGGAGGTGGCGGGGACTTCGGCGGCGGGTTCTGACGTACGCCCCGGCTACCGGCTACCGGCTACCGGCTACCGGCTACCGGTCACGGGCACGGGCACGGGCCCCGCGCGGA
>NZ_JBSHAP010000124.1:0-26654 GCF_053611565.1 Kitasatospora sp. NPDC054795 | reverse complement strand
CCTCTCTCCCGCGCCGGGACCGGACCCTCGGTCCCGGCGCTACTCCACGCAGACACGCGAGACGCGAGAAGAGATTCACACCATGGCGAACTTCACCGCCGCGGACGTCAAGAAGCTCCGTGAGCTCACCGGCGCCGGCATGATGGACTGCAAGAAGGCCCTGGACGAGGCCGAGGGCAACGTCGAGAAGGCCGTCGAGTTCCTGCGCATCAAGGGCCAGAAGGGCGTCGCCAAGCGCGAGGGCCGCGACGCCTCCAACGGCGCCGTCGCCGCGCTGATCGCCGAGGACAAGAAGTCCGGCGTCCTGGTCGAGCTGAACTGCGAGACCGACTTCGTCGCCAAGGGTGACAACTTCGTCAAGGTCGCCGACGCCATCGCCGCCCACGTCGCCAAGACCGCCCCGGCCGACCTGGACGCCGCCCTGGCCTCCGAGATCGAGGCCGGCAAGACCGTCCAGCAGTTCGTGGACGAGGCCAACGCGACCCTGGGCGAGAAGATCGTCTTCCGCCGCTTCGCCCAGTTCGACGGTGACGGCTTCGTCGCGGTCTACCTGCACAAGACCAGCCCCGACCTGCCGCCGGCCGTCGGCGTCCTGGTCGAGCTGGACAAGGAGAACGCCGAGGTCGCCAAGGACGTCGCGCAGCACATCGCCGCCTTCGCCCCGAAGTACCTGTCTCGCGAGGACATCCCGGCCGAGGACATCGAGAACGAGCGCCGCGTCGCCGAGGCCACCGCTCGCGAGGAGGGCAAGCCGGAGGCCGCCCTGCCGAAGATCGTCGAGGGTCGCGTCACCGGCTTCGTGAAGGAGTTCTCCGTCCTGGAGCAGGCCTTCGCGAAGGACAACAAGAAGACCGTCGCCAAGGTCCTCGAGGAGAACGGCGTCACCCTCAAGCGCTTCGCGCGTTTCCGCGTCGGCGCCTGAGCCACGTTCCACCTGGTCCCCGGCCCCTTTACGCTGGGAACCGCCCCCGCCCGCTGATCGGGGCGGGAGGAACGCCGAACGGGCTCACCCCGCGCCTATCCCCAACGGGCGGGCTCGCGTCGGCACCATGAACGACGAGGAGGCCATTGCCGTGCAGGACACCGAACCGGTTCCCGCGGCAGTGGCCTCCTCTCGTGTACGCGCAGGCGGGGCATCCGCACACCCGCGCCTGTGACCAGTAGGTGCAAAAAGGAGAAGTCCATGCAGGAGACGCAGGAGACCGCGCAGGACCCCAGGGACGGCTCGCGCCGCCGGGTGCTGCTCAAGCTGTCCGGTGAAGCCTTCGCCGGTGGCGGCGGGCTCGGCGTCGACCCGGACGTCGTGCACGCGATCGCCCGGGAGATCGCCACCGTCGTCCGTGCCGGTACCGAGGTCGCGGTGGTCATCGGCGGCGGCAACTTCTTCCGGGGCGCCGAGCTCCAGGTCCGCGGCATGGATCGGGCCCGCTCCGACTACATGGGCATGCTCGGCACCGTCATGAACTGCCTGGCGCTGCAGGACTTCCTGGTCAAGGAGGGCATCGAGACCCGGGTTCAGACCGCCATCACCATGGGCCAGGTCGCCGAGCCGTACCTGCCGCTGCGGGCCGTCCGGCACCTGGAGAAGGGCCGTGTGGTGATCTTCGGTGCCGGTATGGGC
Source organism: Kitasatospora sp. NPDC054795 (assembly GCF_053611565.1). Lineage (NCBI taxonomy): Bacteria > Bacillati > Actinomycetota > Actinomycetes > Kitasatosporales > Streptomycetaceae > Kitasatospora > Kitasatospora sp. NPDC054795. Next base: position 25,033 of record NZ_JBSHAP010000124.1, on the reverse strand, counting down.
ATGCCGTACTTCTCCACCGACACCACGGCCGTCCAGCGCGCCCTGGAGATCCACGCCGACGTCCTGCTGATGGGCAAGAACGGCGTGGACGGCGTCTACGACTCCGACCCGCGGACGAACCCGGACGCGGTCAAGTTCGACGCGCTGGAGTACTCCGAGGTCATCGCGCGCGACCTCAAGGTCGCCGACCTCACCGCGATCACGCTGTGCAAGGACAACAACCTTCCGATGCTGGTCTTCGAACTGCTGGCGGAGGGCAATATCGCGCGCGCGGTGAAGAGTGAGAAGATCGGCACACTCATCAGCCAGGATTCTGTCCGGGCCTGAGCAGCAACCAGCCGTACTGGACGGCGCCGACGCCGGGACCGGCCACCGCGCCGACACCGGTCGGGACAACAGCAGATGAACCGGACAGGGAGACCACAGTGATCGAAGAGACCCTCCTCGAGGCCGAGGAGAAGATGGAGAAGGCCGTCGGCGTCGCCAAGGACGACCTCGCGGCCATCCGTACCGGCCGTGCGCACCCGGCGATGTTCGCCAAGATCGTCGCGGAGTACTACGGCGCCGTGACGCCGATCAACCAGCTGGCCTCCTTCTCGGTGCCGGAGCCGCGGATGGCGGTCGTCTCGCCGTTCGACAAGACCGCGCTGAAGGCCATCGAGCAGGCGATCCGCGACTCCGACCTGGGCGTCAACCCGTCCAACGACGGTTCGATCATCCGCGTGGTGCTGCCCGAGCTGACCGAGGAGCGCCGCCGGGAGTTCATCAAGATCGCCCGCACCAAGGGCGAGGACGCCAAGGTGTCGATCCGCGCGGTGCGCCGCAAGGCCAAGGACGCCATCGACAAGCTGGTGAAGGACGGCGAGGTCGGCGAGGACGACGGCCGCCGCGCCGAGAAGGAGCTCGACGACACCACGGCCAAGTACGTGGCCCAGGTCGACGAGCTGCTGAAGCACAAGGAAGCCGAGCTGCTCGAGGTCTGATGAACGACGCCCCTGACGCCCCCGGCTACTGGGGCCCGTCCGACCAGCAGTTCCAGCCCTACCGCCCGGCGCCGCACCCGCAGGCCGCCCGTACCCCGGCCCATCCGGTGCCGGGGTACGGCGCGCAGCCGGCGCCGGCCCAGGGATACCCCGGCCACCCGGGCGGCCACGCCGTGCCCCCGGGTGTGCCGGGCGTCGCCCACGGGGCGCCGGGCCTCCGTTCGGATCAGTCGCAGCAGCCTCCGGTGTACTGGGGCGGCGACGCGGAGGAGACTCAGGTCATGCCTCCCGTGCCGGCCGAGCCCGGTCCGCCGCCCGGCGCGCCCGTCCACGGCCGGTCCGCCGTCCACGGTCGGTCCCCGGCCCACGGCGGGCCCGCCACCGTTGGCCCGGCCGGGCCCGCCGAGGGGCAGGGCAGGGAGTCCGGCCGGCTGAACGGCCCGCTGTTCCGGGAGGATCAGCCCGAGCCGGCGACGCCGGGCGTGACGGAGACGGTCGTGCTGCGCGCGATATCCGACGACGTCCCTCCCGCCCCCGGCCGCGGTACCCCGCCGCACCCGGGGGCACCGGTGCATCCCGCGCCGCCGGCGAACCACTTGGCGGCCGGGCAGCCCCACTTCGTGCCGTCGTCCCACCCAGGGCAGGAGACACCCGTGGCCGCCCAGTCCGCCCCGCAGCCGCAGCCGCAGCCGCGCAAGCAGCGCGGTGGCCGTAATCTCCAGGCCGCCATAGGCGTGGGCGTCGGCCTGGGTGCGGTGATCGTCGCCTCGCTGTTCGTGGTGAAGGCGCTGTTCCTGGTCGTCGTGATGGCCGCAGTTGCGGTCGGCGTCTGGGAGCTGACCAGCCGGCTCTCCGAGCGCAAGCAGATCAAGGCGCCGCTGATCCCGCTGGTCGTGGGCGGCGTCGCCATGGTCGCCACCGGTTACTGGTCCGGCATCCAGTGGGCGGCCGCCGCGTTGGCGCTGACCGGGCTGGCGGTGATGGTCTGGCGGATGGCCGAGCCGCCGGAGGACTACCTGCGGGACATAACGGCAGGCGTGTTCACGGCCTTCTACGTGCCGTTCCTGGCCACCTTCGTGGCGATGATGCTGGCGGCCGACGACGGCCCCCAGCGGATCGTGCTCTTCCTGATCGTGACGATCTGCAGCGACACCGGCGCGTACGCGGTGGGCTACAAGTTCGGGAAGACCAAGCTGGCCCCGACGATCAGCCCGGGCAAGACCCGCGAGGGCCTGGCCGGCGGCATCGCGCTGTCGATGCTGGCGGGCGCCCTGCTGATGCAGCTGATGATCGACGGCGGCAGCTGGTGGCAGGGCCTGATCCTGGGCGGCTGCGCGGCGGTCACCGCGACCCTGGGCGACCTGGGCGAGTCGATGATCAAGCGGGACCTCGGGATCAAGGACATGGGCACGCTGCTGCCCGGCCACGGCGGCATCATGGACCGGCTGGACTCGCTCCTGCCGACCGCCCCGGTGGTCTGGCTGCTGCTGGCCGCGTTCGTCGGCAGCTGACCGGCGCGTACGAGACGTACCAGGGAGGGCCCCGGACGCCTGGCGTCCGGGGCCCTCGCGCGTCTGCGACACTGGAACAACCATGCCTAAGCCCGGAGAACTCACCTTTGTCGCGCCGCGCGGCGCAAAGCCCCCGCGACACCTCGCCGACCTGAGCCCCGCCGAGCGCAAGGAGGCCGTCGCCGAGCTGGGCGAGCAGCCGTTCCGCGCCAAGCAGCTCTCCAACCACTACTTCGGCCGGATGTCGAACGACCCGGCGAGCTGGACGGACATCCCCGCCGCCAGCCGGGAGAAGCTCACCGGGAGCCTGCTGCCCGAGCTGATGTCGGTGGTCCGGCACGTCTCCTGCGACGACGACGCCACCCGCAAGACGCTCTGGAAGCTCTTCGACGGCACGCTCGTGGAGTCCGTGCTGATGCGCTACCCGGACCGGGTCACCATGTGCATCAGTTCGCAGGCCGGCTGCGGCATGAACTGCCCGTTCTGCGCCACCGGCCAGGCCGGTCTGACCCGCAACCTGTCCACCGCCGAGATCGTCGAGCAGATCGCCGCCGGGATGCGCGCGCTCAGGACCGGGGAGATCCCGGGCGGCGAGGCGCGGCTGTCCAACGTGGTCTTCATGGGCATGGGCGAGCCGCTGGCCAACTACAACCGGGTGCTGGCCTCGATCCGCCGGCTGACCGACCCGGCGCCGGACGGCTTCGGCCTGTCCCAGCGCGGCATCACGGTCTCGACCGTCGGTCTCGTCCCGGCGATGCACCGCTTCGCCGACGAGGGCCTCAGCTGCCGTCTGGCGCTGTCGCTGCACGCCCCGGACGACGAGCTGCGCGACGAGCTGGTGCCGGTGAACACCCGCTGGAAGGTCGCCGAGGTGCTGGACGCGGCGTGGAACTACGCGGAGAAGTCCGGCCGCCGGATCTCCATCGAGTACGCGCTGATCAAGGACATCAACGACCAGGCCTGGCGGGCGGACCTGCTCGGCCGGCTGATCAAGAATCGCCGGGTGCACGTCAACCTGATCCCGTTGAACCCGACCCCCGGGTCCAAGTGGACGGCCTCCCGGCCGGAGGACGAGCGCGAGTTCGTCCGCCGCCTCCAGTCGCACGGCGTGCCGACGACCGTCCGCGACACCCGCGGCCAGGAGATCGACGGCGCCTGCGGCCAGCTCGCCGCGGCGGGCTGAGGCCCGTTCCGGGAGACCGCTACCGGAGTCCGGCGGCCGCCAGTGCGGCGGTCGCCCCGCCGGTCAGCAGCAGCGTGCTGCCCACCGCGAGGGTGCGCAGCGCGACCGCGCCGAACAGCAGTCGGGGCGAGGTGCCGAGGCGCAGCAGCGCGTGGGTGACCCCGCGTCGGTCGGTGCGGACCTCGGCGAGCCGGTTGACCACCGCGGCGGCGGCGCAGCCGAGGACCAGGCAGGCCTCGACGGCGGGCAGCGCGTCGGCGCTGTCGGGCGTGCCGATCCAGTAGCGGACGGTGGTGAGCACCAGCGCGACGGCGAGGGTGAGCACGGCCAGCGGCGCGCCGAGCCGGCGGGCCTGGGCGGTGAGGCCGCGCCCGGCCAGCAGCCGCAGCGGGGTGGGCCGCCCGACGGCGAGCAGCCGTCCGGCCCAGGCCAGCAGCGGGCCGGTGAGCAGCGCGAGGCCGAGCGCGCTGGCGGCCCAGCCGAAGAGGGCGGCGGTGCTGGTGGAGCCGAGCCCGGCGGGCAGGTGGATCGGACGGCCGTCGACGGCGGCTCCGGGCCGCAGGGCGATGAGTTCGAGCGCGGCGCCGATCACGCCCAGCCCGGTCGCCAGGGCGATCCGCCAGACGCCGAAGCCGGTCGCGGCGGGGGTGCGGCCGCCGGGCAGGGTGTCGGTGACGGAGACCGCGCCGGCGGCGGCGCCGGCGGCGGTGAGCGGGACCAGGGCGAGCAGGGCGAGGGGCGCGGCGGGCGGCAGCGGCACGCCCATGCCGAGGTCGGCGGCGAGCGCGGGTCCGGCGACGTCGTTGCGCAGCACCAGGAAGAGCAGCAGGGTCAGCACGCTGCCGAGGGTGCAGGCGAGTGCGACCTCGCCGGCGATCAGCGTCCGGATGCGGCGGGAGCCGGCCCCGGCGGCGGTGAGGCCGGCGATCCGCTCGGGCCGGCGGGCTGGCACCGCGCGGGCGGCGACGGCCGCGAACCAGGCGAGGGCGGCGAGCGGGGGCAGGCACCAGAGCAGCCGGACCAGTGGGTCGGCGCCGCCGGTCTGCTCGCTCATCGCCCGGCCGAGGGAGCGCAGCAGGAAGGCGGCGACCACGGCGGCGGCCGCTGCGGTGAGCAGCCAGCGGCCGAGGTCGGGCACCCGGTAGCCCCGGGCCAGACGGAGATAGAACACGTCGACCCTTCAGCGGCGGGTGGCCGTGACGGCGGGCGCTCCGGCGGCCCCGGGGGCGGCGATGCCGCGGGGGACGGGCGCGGCGGGGGCGGCGAGCCGTCCGTCGACGAGGGCGACGGCGCGGTCCGCGAACCGGACGAGCTCGGGGTCGTGGGTGGCCAGGACGAGGGTGAGCTGGTGGGACCGGGCCGCGCTGGTCAGTATCCGCATGACCTGGTCGGCGGCCTCGCGGTGCAGTGGGGCGGTGGGGTCGTCGGCGAAGACGACGGGCGGCAGCGGGGCCAGGGCGCGGGCGACGGCGACCCGCTGGCGCTGGCTCTGGACCAGGCGCTCGGGCCGCAGCCGGGCGCAGTCGCCGACGTCGAGGCGTTCCAGCCACTCGTCGGCGGCGGTGTAGGCGGCCTTGTTGCCGGCCCCGGCGAGCAGCAGCGGCAGCGCGACGTTCTCCCGGGCGGTCAGTTCGGGCACCAGGTGGGGCTCGGAGCCGACGAAGCCGAAGCGGTCGCGGCGCAGCCGTTCGCGGCCGGCCCGGGCGAGGGTGTGCACGGGGGCGCTGTTGAACCAGACCTCCCCCTCGTCGACCGGGAGCTGCGCGGAGAGGCAGCCGAGCAGGGTGCTCTTGCCGGAGCCGCGCGGGCCGGTGACGGCGAGCACCTCGCCCTCGCGGACGCCGATCGAGATGCCGCGCAGGGCGGGGCTGCCGTCATGGGACTTGACGATCCCTCGGGCCCACAGCACGTCGTTGTCAGGCGGTGCCGCTGACATGAGGATCCATCCTGGGTGGCCGCAGGGATATGACAGTCGTCAGATTAGAACGACGGGGGCTGGTCGCGGTGGCGGCGCTCTGGTCCATCACGGGCAAATCACCCGCATTCAGGCATGTTTGGTCGTACGACTGTGATGTTCCGGGGGTGGGAAACCGGGCCGGGCACGCCGAAGGGCGGCCCCGCGGGGAGCGGGGCCACCCTTCGGCGGAGGGTGGGGAAGAAGGCTCAGGGGATCAGATCTTCGCCCACGCGTCGGTGAGGCTGGTCCGCAGGATCTGCTCGATCTCGTCGAAGGTCGACTGGTCGGAGATCAGCGGCGGGGCCAGCTGGATGACCGGGTCGCCACGGTCGTCGGCGCGGCAGTACAGGCCGTTGTCGAAGAGGGCCTTCGACAGGAAGCCGTAGAGCACGCGCTCCACCTCGTCGTCGTTGAACGACTCCTTGGTGACCTTGTCCTTGACGAGCTCGATGCCGTAGAAGTACCCGTTGCCGCGGACGTCGCCGACGATCGGCAGGTCGCGCAGCTTGTTCAGGGTGCCCAGGAAGGCGGCCTCGTTGTCGAGGACGCGCTGGTTCAGGCCCTCGCGCTCGAAGATGTCGAGGTTGGCCAGCGCCACCGCGGAGGAGACCGGGTGGCCGCCGAAGGTGTAGCCGTGAAGGAAGGTGTTGTCACCCTTGTAGAACGGCTCGGCGAGGCGGTCCGAGATGATCGTGGCGCCGATCGGGGAGTAGCCCGAGGTCATGCCCTTGGCGCAGGTGATCATGTCGGGCTGGTAGCCGAACTTGTCGGCGCCGAACATGGTGCCCAGGCGGCCGAAGGCGCAGATGACCTCGTCCGAGACCAGCAGCACGTCGTGGCGGTCGCAGATCTCGCGCAGGCGCTGGAAGTACCCGGGCGGCGGCGGGAAGCAGCCACCGGCGTTCTGCACCGGCTCGACGAAGACGGCGGCGACGGTCTCGGCGCCCTCGTTGAGGATGGCCACCTCGATCTCGTCGGCGCACCAGCGGCCGTAGGCCTCGGGGTCGACCGTGCCGTCGGGGCCCTCGAGGAAGGCGGGGGCGCGGTAGATGTTGGTGTTCGGGGCCTTGTGGGTGCCCGGCACCAGCGGCTCGAACGGGGCCTTCAGGCCCGGCAGGCCGGTGATGGACAGGGCGCCCTGCGGGGTGCCGTGGTAGGCGACGGCGCGCGAGATGACCTTGTACTTGGTCGGCTTGCCGGTCAGCTTGAAGTACTGCTTGGCGAGCTTCCAGGCGGTCTCGACGGCCTCGCCGCCACCGGTGGAGAAGAAGACCTTGTTCAGGTCGCCCGGGGCGTAGTTGGCCAGGCGCTCGGCCAGCTCGACGGCCTTCGGGTGGGCGTAGCTCCACACCGGGAAGAAGGCGAGCTCCTTGGCCTGCTTGGCGGCGGCCTCGGCGAGCTCCTCACGGCCGTGGCCGGCCTGGACGACGAACAGGCCGGCGAGGCCGTCGAGGTACTTGCGTCCCTTGTCGTCCCAGACGTAGGTGCCCTCGCCCTTGACGATCGTCGGCACGGGGGAGTTCTCGTACGACGACATGCGGGTGAAGTGCATCCACAGGTGGTCGTAGGCGGTCTTGGAAAGGTCCTTCTGCGCCGGGTCGGCTGTCATCGGGTGCCCCAGGTGTAGGTCTGTTTCCGGAGCTTCAGGTAAACGAAGCTCTCGGTGCTCCGCACGCCGGGAAGGGCGCGGATGCGCTTGTTGATCAGTTCGAGCAGGTGCTCGTCGTCCTCGCAGACCAGTTCGGCCAGGAGGTCGAACGAGCCTGCGGTGCAGACGACGTAGTCGACCTCGTCGAGGGCGGCCAACGCGTCGGCGACGGGCTCGATGTCGCCCTCGACCCGGATTCCGACCATCGCCTGGCGGGTGAAGCCGACGGTGAGCGGGTCCGTGACGGCGACGATCTGCATCACGCCCTGGTCGAGCAGCTTCTGGACGCGCTGCCGCACGGCCGCCTCGGACAGGCCGACGGCCTTGCCGATGGCGGCGTACGGGCGGCGCCCGTCCTCCTGGAGTTGCTCGATGATCGCCTTGGAGGCGGCGTCGAGGGGAACGCTGGCGTTCCGGTCGCGGTTGGCCACGCGGCCACTGTGCCTGATCGTTCCCGTGTTCGCAAGCGTGGAAGCTGCTGATTTCGTCGTGATCTTGGAAAACGCATGCGGATTTCATCGCTGAAGCGAGCTCGCCCTGTCGATACCGGCAGTCGTGCGGCTACCCTGACACGGTACGCGCGCGACCCCGAGGGCCGCTGCGCGTACCGCCACCAGTGGACCGCGCCGCTCCGGTCGCGGCCACTCGGGACCCTTCGTACGCCGGATCCGCCGACGTACCATTGCGCCGGAATCTGCAATGCCGCAGGCCCAGACCGAGGAGAGATCCGTGAGCGACCTTCGCGCGCTGCGCAACTACATCAACGGTGAGTTCGTCGACGCGGCCGACGGCCGCACGCTCGACATCGTCGACCCGACCACCGGCGAGGTGTACGCGACGTCGCCGCTGTCCGGTGCCGCTGACGTCGACGCCGCCATGGCCTCCGCCGACGCCGCGTTCCCGATCTGGCGCGACGCCACCCCCAGCACCCGCCAGAAGCTGCTGCTCAAGATCGCCGACGCGGTCGAGGCCCGCGCCGACGAGATCGTCGACACCGAGGTGCGCAACACCGGCAAGCCCCGCGCGCTGACCCTCTCCGAGGAGATCGGCCCGATGGTGGACCAGATCCGGTTCTTCGCCGGCGCCGCCCGCATGCTGGAGGGCAAGGCCGCGGGTGAGTACATGGACGGGATGACCTCGATCATCCGCCGCGAGCCGGTCGGCGTCTGCGCCCAGGTCGCGCCGTGGAACTACCCGATGATGATGGCCGTCTGGAAGTTCGCCCCGGCCATCGCCGCGGGCAACACCGTCGTGCTGAAGCCCTCCGACACCACCCCGGCCTCCACCGTGCTGCTGGCCGAGATCATCGGCGGCGTGCTCAAGGAGCTGGAGCTGCCGGCCGGCATCTTCAACGTCATCTGCGGCGACCGCGAGACCGGCAGGCTGATGGTCGAGCACAAGACCCCGGCGATGGCCTCCATCACCGGCTCGGTGCGCGCCGGCATCTCGGTCGCCGAGTCCGCCTCCAAGGACGTCAAGCGCGTCCACCTGGAGCTGGGCGGCAAGGCCCCGGTCGTGGTCTTCGAGGACGCCGACATCGCCGAGGCCGTCGAGGGCATCTCGGTCGCGGGCTACTTCAACGCCGGCCAGGACTGTACCGCCGCCACCCGCGTGCTGGTGCACGAGTCGATCCACGACGCCTTCGTCGAGGCGCTGGCCAAGGCCGCGGCCGAGACCAAGACCGGCGGCGTGGACGACGAGGACGTGCTGTACGGCCCGCTGAACAACGCCAACCAGCTGAAGCAGGTCTCCGGCTTCGTCGAGCGGCTGCCCGCCCACGCCAAGGTCGAGGCCGGTGGCCACCGGGTCGGCGACAAGGGCTACTTCTACGCCCCGACCGTCGTCTCCGGCCTGAACCAGGACGACGAGATCATCCAGAACGAGGTCTTCGGCCCGGTCATCACCGTGCAGAAGTTCACCGACGAGGACCAGGCCGTCGCGTACGCCAACGGCGTCGAGTTCGCGCTGGCCTCCTCGGTGTGGACCAAGGACCACGCCCGCGCCATGCGGATGTCGCGCCGCCTCGACTTCGGCTGCGTCTGGATCAACACCCACATCCCGCTGGTCGCCGAGATGCCGCACGGTGGCTTCAAGAAGTCCGGCTACGGCAAGGACCTGTCGGCGTACGGCTTCGAGGACTACACCCGCGTGAAGCACGTCATGACCGCGATCTGAGCGGGTCGTGACGGTCGGTGCTGTATGACCGCGATCTGAGCGGGTCGTGACGGTCGGTGCTGTATGACCGCGATCTGATCTGATCGCCAAAAGTCGGCTGAACCGACCATGGGCCCGGGTCTTCTCGACCCGGGCCCTGTGTCTTTGCATCCTGTCGGCGGTTGGCACGACCGGCTGACACGATGGAACTGCCCTTCGGGGACGGGCCGCCCTAGCCTTACCGGCATGAGCATTCCCACCGCTGACTCAGCCGCCGGCCAGGCCGTCAAGGCGGCCGACCGCGCGCACGTCTTCCACTCGTGGTCCGCCCAGGCACTGATCGACCCCCTCGCGGTGGCCGGCGCCGAGGGCTCGTACTTCTGGGACTACGACGGCAACCGCTACCTCGACTTCTCCTCGCAGCTGGTCAACACCAACATCGGTCACCAGCACCCGAGGGTGGTCGCCGCGATCCAGGAGCAGGCGGCGAAGCTCTGCACCATCGCCCCCGGCTTCGCGGTCGAGTCGCGCAGCGAGGCCGCCCGGCTGATCGCCGAGCGCACCCCCGGTGACCTGGACAAGATCTTCTTCACCAACGGCGGCGCCGAGGCCAACGAGAACGCCATCCGGCTGGCCCGGCTGCACACCGGCCGGCAGAAGGTGCTGTCCACCTACCGCTCGTACCACGGCGCCACCGCCAACGCGATCGCCCTCACCGGCGACCCGCGGCGCTGGCCCAACGAGGGCGGCGTCTCCGGCGTGGTGCACTTCTGGGGGCCGTACCCGTACCGCTCCAACTTCCACGCCGAGAACGAGGCGCAGGAGTGCGAGCGCGCGCTGGAGCACCTGGAGCAGGTGATCGCGTTCGAGGGGCCCGGCACCGTCGCGGCGGTCATCCTGGAGACCGTGGTCGGCACCGCGGGCGTCCTGGTCCCGCCGGCGGGCTACCTGGCCGGGGTGCGGGAGATCTGCGACCGCTACGGGATCGTGTTCATCCTGGACGAGGTGATGGCCGGCTTCGGCCGCACCGGTGAGTGGTTCGCCGCCGACCACTGGGGCGTCACCCCGGACCTGCTCACCTTCGCCAAGGGCGTCAACTCGGGCTACGTGCCGCTGGGCGGCGTGGCGATCAGCGCCGAGATCTCGGCCACCTTCGCCGAGCGGGCCTTCCCCGGCGGGCTCACCTACTCCGGCCACCCGCTGGCCTGCGCCTCGGCGGTGGCGACCATCAACACGATGGCGGAGGAGGGCATCGTCGAGAACGCCAGGCACATCGGCGAGAACGTGCTCGGCCCCGGCCTGCGCGAGCTGGCCGAGCGGCACCCGTCGATCGGCGAGGTCCGCGGCCTCGGCGTGTTCTGGGCGCTCGACCTGGTGAAGGACCGGGAGACCCGCGAGCCGCTGGTGCCCTACAACGCGGCCGGCGCCGGCAACGCGCCGATGGCCGAGCTGGCCGCCGCCTGCAAGCAGCGCGGGCTCTGGCCGTTCGTCAACATGAACCGCTTCCACGTCGTCCCGCCGTGCACCGTCACCGAGGAGGAGGCCAAGACCGGCCTCGCGGTGCTGGACGAGGTGCTGTCGCTCACCGACGCGCACACTGTCTGACGTACCTACCAGGACGGCCCCGAGCACCCGTGTGCCCGGGGCCGTCCCACGCTCCGGAAGGCCGCTCATGTCCAGCAGCACCACCCCGACCCGTCGTTCCGTCGCCGACCGCCCGCAGGGGCCGGCACGCATCCGCCGGCGTTCCGTGCTCGGCGGGGCCGCGCTGCTCGGCGCCGGCACCCTGACCGGCTGCGGCATCCCGTCCGCGTACGTGGCCGAGGACCGTCGCTCGGCACCGGACCGCTCGGAGAGCGACAAGCGGCTCGCCTTCTCCAACTGGACCCAGTACATCGACACCGACGACGCGGGCGGGCGCCCGACCCTGGACGCCTTCGTCGAGAAGACCGGGATCGAGGTCGGCTACACCGAGGACATCAACGACAACGACGAGTTCTTCGGCAAGATCAGCCCGGTGCTCACCCAGGGCGCCGCCCCCGGCCGGGACCTGATGGTGATCAGCGACTGGATGGCCGGGCGGTACGTCTCGCTGGGTTGGGTGCAGGCGATGGACCGGGCCAACCTGCCCAACGTCACGGCCAACCTGGACCCGCAGCTCGCCGACCCGGCCTTCGACCCCGGGCGCAGGCGCAGCGTGCCCTGGCAGTCCGGGATCACCGGCATCGCCTACAACCGCAAGGCGCTCGGCCGGGAGATCAGGTCCACCGCCGACCTGTGGGCGCCCGACCTCAAGGGCCGGGTCACGCTGTTCGCCGGGCTGGACGAGGCACTCGGGCTGCTGATGCTCTCCCAGGGCGCGGACATCGCGAAGTTCGGCGACGACGACGCGCGCAAGGCGATGGACCTGGTGCAGAAGGTGGTCGACAGCGGCCACGTCCGGCGCTTCACCGGCAACGACTACACCAGCGACCTCGCCTCGGGTGCGGCGCTCGCCTGCCAGGCCTACTCCGGCGACGCCGTCCAGCTGACCGCCGAGAACCCGGACATCGAGTTCGTGGTGCCGGAGGAGGGCGGCGAGCTGTGGGCGGAGAGCCTGATGATCCCCAACCGGGCCGCCCACAAGCGCAACGCCGAGCTGCTGATCGACTACTACTACCAGCCCGAGGTGGCGGCCGAACTCGCCGCGTTCGTCCAGTACATCTGCCCGGTGCCGGCCGCCCGCGAAGTGCTGGCGGCCAGCGGCGACAAGGAGAAGGCCGAACTCGCCGAGAACCCTCTGGTGTTCCCGACCGAGGAGATGCGGGCCCGGCTGCACACCATGCGCGACGTCACCTCGGCCGAGCGGCCCGAGCTGCACAAGGTCTGGGGACGCATCACCGGGGTGTGACGCGCGGGGCCCGGCGCCGCCCCGGCGCGCGCCCCGCTCAGCGCCGGACGGCGTCCAGCGCGAGCAGCGCCACGTGCAGGGAGAGGCAGGACTCCACCTGGTCGAGGTCGACGCCGAGGATCCGCTCGACCTTGTGCAGCCGGTCGTAGAAGGACGGCCGGGACAGGTGCGCCGCGTCCGCCGCGGCCGACTTGTTGCGGCCCTGCTCCAGGTAGATCCGCAGCATCTGCACCAACTGGCCGTTGTGCTCGGCGTCGTGGGCCAGCAGCGGGCCCAGCTCCCGCTCCACGTACGTCTGCAGCCGGGCGTCGTCGCGCAGCAGGTGGAGCAGGCCGCGCAGTCGGACGTCCGGCAGCCGGTAGTAGGAGGAGCTGCGGCCGCCGGGCGCGTCGTGCAGGGCGGCGTCGGCGACCTGGGTGGCTTCCAGCAGGGTGCGCCGGGCGTCGCGCACCGAGCCGACCGAGGAGCCGACGGCGACCACCGGGCCCGCCGGGTCGCCGCCGTCCCGTCCGGCCTCTGCGGACATCCGGCGCAGCGCGGCCGACAGGGCGTCCAGCGCGGCGTGCTCATCCTGCTGGGTGCCGAGCGCGACCAGCAGGCCGACGGCCTCGTCGTCCAGCGCGCCGACCAGGGCGGTCAGCCGGCAGGCCCGGACCGCGCCGGCGGCCAGCTCGGTGAAGTCGCGCAGCCGGGCCTGGGCCTCCAGCGCGGCCGGGATCGGTCCGCGCCGCTGCCGCAGCACCACGCCGACCAGCCGGCGGCCCTCCAGCGGAACGCCGAGGGCCTGGGCGCGCAGCGCCGCCTCGGAGACGGTCAGGGCGTGGGTGAGGATGCCGGACAGCAGGGTGCGGTGGGTCTGCCGCTCCAGGCTCTCCCGGTCGCGCACCACCAGCCGGTTGAGCGCCAGCGCGGAGGCGCCGCGTTCCAGCAGCATGGCGTGGGGGTGGGCCTCGCCCTCGGGCAGCGGGCCGGGCTCCTGCACCAGCACCAGCCGGCCCCAGTCCTGGCCGCGGGCGCCGACGGCGGTGACCAGCCAGCCGCTGCGCGGGTCGTGGCCGGTGCGTCCGGCGGGGCGGACCCCGCGCGAGCGGCGCTCCCAGTCCTCCAGCACCTCGGCCTCCGGGCGCCCGGCGGTGTCGTGGGCGAGCACCTGGTGGGCCAGGTTCTCCAGGACGACCGGGGCGCCGGCCATCCGGGCCACCTGGCGGATCACCTCGGGCGCTTCGGCGCCCTCCACCACGAGCTCGTTGAAGACCTGGTGGACGGACTCGGAGATCCTCAGCTGCTCCAGCTGGGCGTTGACCACCAGGGCGTGCACGGCCTCGGTGACGGCGACGAAGCGCAGTTCGCGGCGGAGCGTGATCAGTGGCAGGCCGCGCTGTTCGGCGGCGTTGACCAGGGCGCGGGGGAGCGAGTCGAAGTAACGCCGCCCGAACTCGACGACCAGGCCGGCCACCCCGACCTCGTCCAGTTCGCGCACGTAGCGGGCCAGGCCCTCGCGGTCCTCGGGCAGGGCGATGCCGGTGGTCAGCACCAGCTCGCCGCCGCGGAGCATCCCGGCGACGTCGGGCAGCTCGCTGACGTGGACCCAGCGGACCGGCCGCTCCAGGTGGTCGGCGCCGGCCACCACCTGGGGCAGGCCGCGCCGCATCACGTCCAGGTCGAGGACTCGGGCGACGGTGGGGAGCATCGCGGGCCTCCGGGGCCGGTGGGGACCGGAGCGGGGGCTCCGGGTGATCAGAGTGTCAGGTAAATCATCCATCCCCCCGACGAGGTGTTGCCCTGCCCTCACCCTTGCACCCTGTAAGGCCCTTCGTGTCGAGGTTGTCGAAGTGACCCTTGTCACCCCAACCCCGCAGCAGGCAAGGTCAGCGGGACCGCAGACCCCCACCGCGGACGCGTGACCCCGCAGCGGTCGAACCACGGCACTTGGAGGAACCAGATGGACCTGACCGACTTCGGCCCGGGCGCGCAGTACATCGCGGGCCGCCTGACCCGGGGGAGCGGAGACCCCTTCCAGGTCGTCAACCCCGCCGACGGCAGCGTGGTCGAGCAGGTCGCGCTGGCCACCGCCGAGGACGTGGACACCGCGGTCGCCGCCGCCAGGGCCGCCCTGCCCGGCTGGTCCTCGGCCACCCCGGGCGCGCGCTCCGAGGCGCTCACCCGGCTGGCCGCCGTCCTGGCCGGGGCGGCCGACGACCTGGCCCGGGTGGAGACGGCGCAGACCGGCAAGCCGGTCAAGCTGGCCACCGAGTTCGACGTGCCCGGCACCGTCGACAACGCCGCCTTCTTCGCCGGCGCCGCCCGCAACCTGGAGGGCAAGGCGGCCGGCGAGTACTCCGGCGACCACACCTCCTACGTGCGGCGCGAGGCGGTCGGCGTGGTCGGCTCGATCTCGCCGTGGAACTACCCGCTGCAGATGGCCGCCTGGAAGATCCTCCCGGCGATCGCCGCGGGCAACACCATCGTGCTCAAGCCGGCCGAGCTGACCCCGCTGACCTCGCTGATGTTCGCCCGGGCCTGCACCGAGGCGGGCATTCCGGACGGCGTGGTCAACGTGGTCACCGGCGCCGGGCGCACCGCGGGCGAGCACCTGGTCGGGCACCCGGACGTCGCGATGGTCTCCTTCACCGGCTCCACCGGCGTCGGCAGGAGGGTCGCCGAGATCGCCACCGCGAGCGTCAAGCGCACCCACCTGGAGCTCGGCGGCAAGGCCCCGTTCGTGGTCTTCGACGACGCGGACCTGGACGCCGCGGTGCACGGAGCGGTCGCGGCCTCGCTGATCAACGCCGGCCAGGACTGCACGGCGGCCACCCGCGCCTACGTCCAGCGCCCGCTGTACGACGCCTTCACGGCCGGGGTGGCCGAGCTGTTCGCGGCGATCCGGATCGGTGACCCGCTGAACCCGCGCACCGACCTCGGCCCGCTGGTCTCGTACGCCCACCGCGACCGGGTGGCCGGCTTCGTGGAGCGCGCCCGCTCGTACGCCACCGTGGTCACCGGCGGCCGGGTCCCGGAGCGGGGCCACGACGGCCACGACCTCACCCGGGGCGCGTACTACCCGCCCACCCTGATCACCGGCGCGGCCCAGGACAGCGAGGTCGTGCAGGGCGAGGTCTTCGGCCCGGTGCTGGTCGTGCTGCCCTTCGACGGTGACGACGAGGGCCTGCGGCTGGCCAACGACACCCCGTACGGGCTGGCCGCCTCCGCCTGGACGAGCAACGTGCACCGCTCGCTGCGCGCCACCCGGGAGATCGCGGCCGGCTGCGTCTGGGTCAACGACCACATCCCGATCATCAGCGAGATGCCGCACGGCGGCTACAAGGCGTCCGGCTACGGCAAGGACATGTCCCAGTACTCGCTGGACGAGTACACCCAGGTGAAGCACGTCATGTTCGACACCACCGCGGTGGCCCGCAAGGACTGGCACCGCACCGTCTTCGGAGACAGATAACCCCCGGCCCAAGCGGGTGCCCCCACACCCCATCTCCCCCCAGGAGGCCCGTTCCATGGCGTTCAACGAGCTCACCGACGGTCTGCCCGAACCGGTCCGCAGGGCCTGGGAACGCAGTCTGACCAGCGGCCGGGCCGCGCTCGGCCGCCGCACCCTGCTGCGCGCCGCCGCGCTGACCGCCGGGGCGGGCACCCTGGCGGCCTGCGGCATCCCGGCGGCCCCCCGGGCGACGGGTGACTCGACCGCGAACGCCGCCGAGGACCTCTCGGGGTCGCAGAAGGAGGTCGCCTTCTCCAACTGGCCGCTGTACGTGGACACGGACGAGAAGGACAAGGAGAAGCACGGCACCCTGGACGCCTTCACCGAGGCCACCGGGATCAAGGTCAAGTACAACGAGGACGTCAACGACAACGTCGAGTTCTTCGGGAAGGTCAAGCCGCAGCTCGCCTCGGGCCAGGACACCGGCCGCGACCTGATGGTGCTCACCGACTGGATGGCGGCCCGGCTGATCCGGCTCGGCTGGGCGCAGAAGCTCAACCCGGCGAACGTCACCACCGCGATCACCAACATCGAGGCGCGCTTCCGCGCCCCGGACTGGGACCCGGGGCGGCTCTACTCCTACCCGTGGGCCGGCATCCAGACCGTCGTCGCGTACAACCGGAAGGCGACCAGGGGCAAGGAGGTCACCAGCGTCTCCCAGCTGCTGGACGACCCCGACCTCAAGGGCCGGGTGACCTTCCTGTCCGAGATGCGCGACAGCATCGGGATGGTCCTGCTGGACCAGGGCAAGGACACCGCGAGGTTCACCGCCGACGACTACGACGGCGCGGTCGCCCGGCTGCAGAAGGCCGTCGACAGCAAGCAGATCCGCCGCTTCACCGGCAACGACTACGGCCAGGAGCTCTCCGCCGGCGACATCGCGGCCTGCATCGCCTGGGGCGGCGACCTGATCCAGCTGCAGGCCGACAACCCGGACATCGGGTTCGTCATCCCGGAGAAGGGCTACATCGCCTCGACCGACAACATGCTGGTTCCGGCCAAGGCCCGGCACAAGGCGAACGCGGAGAAGCTGATCGACTTCTACTATCAGCCGAAGATCGCGGCGCAGCTGGTCGCGGGCATCGGATTCGTCTCCGCCGTCACCGGGATGAAGGACGAGCTCGCCGGCATCGCCCCGGACACCGCGGCCAACCCGCTGGTCGTACCCACCCCCGAGATGGCGGTCAAGGCGCACGTGTTCCGCACGCTCTCCGAGAGCGAGGAGAGCGACTTCGAGCAGAAGTTCTCGAAGCTCATCGGCGCCTGACCCCACCTCCCGGCAGAGAATCCCAGGAAGACACCACCCCATGACAGACCAGCAGCGCGACGCGGCCGTCGGCGGCGACGTCCGGCTCACCGGAATCGGCAAGACCTACGGCTCCTTCACCGCCGTCCACCCGCTCGACCTGACCGTCCCCCAGGGCTCCTTCTTCGCCCTGCTCGGCGCCTCCGGCTGCGGCAAGACCACCACCCTGCGCATGATCGCCGGCCTGGAGGAGCCCACCAGCGGCACCGTCCTGATCGGCGGCCAGGACGTCACCGCCCTGCCCCCGTACAAGCGGCCGGTGAACACCGTCTTCCAGAGCTACGCGCTCTTCCCGCACCTGGACATCTTCGAGAACGTCGCCTTCGGCCTGCGCCGGCGCGGCAGGAAGGACGTCAGGAAGCAGGTCGACGAGATGCTGGAGCTGGTCGAGCTCGGCCAGTACGCCCGGCGCAAGCCGCACCAGCTCTCCGGCGGCCAGCAGCAGCGCGTCGCGGTCGCCCGCGCGCTGATCAACCACCCGCAGGTGCTGCTCCTGGACGAGCCGCTCGGCGCGCTCGACCTCAAGCTCCGCCGCCAGATGCAGCTGGAGCTCAAGCGGATCCAGACCGAGGTCGGCATCACCTTCGTGCACGTCACCCACGACCAGGAGGAAGCCATGACCATGGCCGACACCATCGCGGTGATGAACGGCGGCCGGGTCGAGCAGCTGGGCGCCCCCGCCGAGCTGTACGAGAACCCCGCCACCACCTTCGTGGCCAACTTCCTCGGCCAGTCCAACCTGCTGCCCGCCGAGGTCACCGGTACCGAGGGCGGTGACCTGCTGCTCAGCGCGGCCGGCGCCCGCCTCGCCGTGCCGAAGGCGCGCTGCACCACCGACGCCAAGCGCGTCCACCTGGGCGTGCGCCCGGAGAAGATCACCATCACCCACGCCTCCGAGCAGGTCGCCGACGGCCGCAACCGGCTGGCCGGCACGGTGCTCGACTCCAGCTTCATCGGCGTCTCCACCCAGTACGTGGTGCGCACCGACGGCGGCCAGGAGGTCACCGTCTTCGAGCAGAACATGGAGCGCGACGCCCGCATCGTCCCCGGCGCCGCCGTCCAGCTGCACTGGAACCCGGCGCACTCCTTCGCCCTGGACGCCGCACAGGCGATCGACGCGGGCACCGGGGAGGAGGCCGCATGACCGCCACCACCCCGGCCGCGCCGTCCCGGGCGATACCCCCCGACGGCGGCTCCCCGCAACCGGCGGAGCGCAGGCCGAAGCGCAAGCTCACCCCGTACTGGCTGCTGCTGCCCGGCATCGCCTGGCTGGTGATCTTCTTCGCCGTC
Source organism: Kitasatospora sp. NPDC054795 (assembly GCF_053611565.1). Classification (NCBI taxonomy): domain Bacteria; kingdom Bacillati; phylum Actinomycetota; class Actinomycetes; order Kitasatosporales; family Streptomycetaceae; genus Kitasatospora; species Kitasatospora sp. NPDC054795. The sequence continues at coordinate 6,618 of NZ_JBSHAP010000124.1, read as the reverse complement.
CCGATGCTCTACCAGGGGTCGACCTCGCTGCAGACCGGCTCCCTCGAAGAGGGCTTCAAGGTCACCTGGCACTTCTCGACCTACTGGGACGCCCTGGTCGAGTACAAGTGGCACTTCCTGCGCTCGTTCTCCTACGCCGCCGTCGCCACCGTGCTCTGCCTGGCCGTCGGCTACCCGCTCGCGTACACGATCGCCTTCAAGGCGAGCAAGCGCTGGCGCAACGTCATCCTGATCCTGGTCATCGCGCCGTTCTTCACCAGCTTCCTGATCCGCACGCTGGCCTGGAAGACCATCCTGTCCGACGGCGGCCCGGTGGTCGGCGCGCTGAACGCGCTGCACGTCCTGGACGTCACCAACCTGCTCGGCCTCACCGACGGCGACCGGGTGCTGGCCACGCCGCTCGCGGTGGTCTGCGGCCTGACCTACAACTTCCTGCCGTTCATGATCCTGCCGCTGTACACCTCGCTGGAGCGGATCGACCCGCGCCTGCACGAGGCGGCCGGCGACCTCTACGCCCGGCCGTTCACCACCTTCCGCAAGGTCACCTTCCCGATCTCGCTGCCGGGCGTGGTCGCGGGCACCCTGCTGACCTTCATCCCGGCCTCCGGCGACTACATCAATGCCCAGCTGCTGGGCTCGCCGAGCGAGCAGATGGTCGGCAACGGCATCCAGAAGCAGTTCCTGAACGTGCTCGACTACCCCACGGCGGCCGCGCTGAGCTTCATCCTGATGGCCCTGATCCTGGGCATGGTGACGGTCTACATGCGCAAGGCCGGGACGGAGGATCTGGTCTGATGTCCCGGATATTCACATGGATCCGCGCCCGCCTGGTGGTGCTGGCCGGCCTGCTGGCCCTCGCCTACCTGGTGCTGCCCAACCTGGTCGTGCTCGCCTTCTCGTTCAACAAGCCGGTGGGCAAGTTCAACTACGAGTGGAACGAGTTCTCCACCGACGCCTGGACCAACCCCTGCGGCGTGGCCGACATGTGCCAGTCGCTCTCGCTCAGCCTGCAGATCGCGGTGCTCGCCACCATCGGCGCCACCGTGCTCGGCACCATGGTCGCCTTCGCACTGGCCCGCTACCGCTTCCGCGGCCGCTCGGCCACCACCGCGATGATCTTCCTGCCGATGGCCATGCCCGAGGTGGTCATGGCCGCTTCGCTCGGGACGCTCTTCCTCAACATGCGCATCCCGTTCGGCTTCACCACCATCCTCATCGCGCACATCATGTTCTGCCTCAGCTTCGTGGTGACGGCGGTCAAGGCGCGCGTGATGAGCATGGACCCGAGGCTCGAACAGGCCGCCCAGGACCTCTACGCGACCCCCACCCAGACCTTCCTGAGGGTCACCCTGCCGCTGGCGGCGCCCGGCATCGCGGCGGGCGCGCTGCTCAGCTTCGCGCTCTCCTTCGACGACTTCATCATCACCCAGTTCAACTCGGGGCCGACCACGGTCACCTTCCCGATGTTCGTCTGGGGCGCCTCGCAGCGCGGCATCCCCGTGCAGGTGAACGTCATCGGCACCGCGATGTTCCTCGCCGCCGTGGTGCTGACCGTCGTCGGCCAGTGGCTGGGCAACCGCCGGAAGGCCACCGCCTGACGTACGGTCGGTAGCGGTGGCACGTCATACGTCATCTATTCGTAGAAAGTGGCTGATAATGCATGGATTCCGCCCGCGCACTCAGTGACGCCAGGCCCACCCCCTTCTGGCTGGAGGATCCCGGCCGGCCGGCGGCGCTGCCCGCCCTGGTCGGCGACACGACCTGCGACCTGCTGGTCGTCGGCGGCGGCTACTCCGGCCTGTGGACCGCCCTCATCGCCAAGGAACGCGACCCCTCGCTGGACGTCGTACTGGTCGAGGGCAACGAGGTCGGGTGGGCCGCGTCCGGGCGCAACGGCGGATTCTGCGCGGCCAGCCTCACCCACGGCTTCGGCAACGGCCTGGACCGCTGGCCGTCCGAACTGGCCCAGCTGGAACGCCTCGGTGCCGCCAACCTCGACGGCATCGAGGCCACCCTCAAGCGCTACGGCATCGACGCCGAATGGGAGCGCACCGGCGAGATCGACGTCGCCACCCAGCCCCACCAGGTCGAGGAGCTCCACGAGATCGCCGAGGCGGTCGCCCGGTACGGCTTCGACATCACCGTCCTGGACGCCGACCAGCTGCGCGCCGAGGTGAACTCGCCGACCTTCCTCGGCGGCCTCTGGGACAAGGACGGCGTGGCGATGGTCCACCCCGCCAAGCTCGCCTGGGGCCTCAAGGACGCCTGCCTGGGCCAGGGCGTGCGGATCTTCGAGCACACCCGGGCCACCGACCTGCGGGAGCACGGCAGCGGCATGGCCGTCCGTACCCCGTACGGCCGGGTCTTCGCCCGCAAGGTCGCCCTCGGCACCAACGTCTTCCCGTCGCTGCTCAAGCGGGTCCGCCCGTACATCGTCCCGGTGTACGACTACGCCCTGATGACCGAGCCGCTCGACGACGAGCAGCTCGCCTCGATCGGCTGGCGCGGGCGGCAGGGCCTCGGCGACAGCGCCAACAAGTTCCACTACTTCCGGCTCTCCGCCGACAACCGGATCCTCTGGGGCGGCTACGACGCGGTCTACCACTTCGGCGGCCACGTCCGGCACGAGTACGACCAGCGGCCGGAGACCTTCCGCACCCTGGCCAACAACTTCTTCCGCTGCTTCCCGCAGCTGGAGGGCCTGCGCTTCACCAACGCCTGGGGCGGCGCCATCGACACCTGCAGCCGGTTCTCGGCGTTCTTCGACACCGGGTACCGCGGCAAGGTCGCCTACGCGGTCGGCTACACCGGGCTCGGCGTCGGCGCGACCCGCTTCGGCGCCGAGGTGATGCTCGACCTGCTCGCCGGCGAGCGCACCGAGCGCACCTCCCTGGACATGGTGCGCAGCAAGCCGCTGCCGTTCCCGCCCGAACCGGTGCGCTGGGCCGGGATCGAACTCACCACCCGGTCGCTGGAGCGGGCGGACCGCACCGGCGGCCACCGCAACCTCTGGCTGCGCACCCTCGACCGGCTGGGGCTCGGCTTCGACAGCTGAACCACGATCGCCGCCAACCGGGCACCCCATAGTCGTGTAATCGGGACCCGCCGTCCGCCTCTCCTTGGTGACGGCGGGTCCCGTTCCTCCCGCCGTCTCCGAACAGTACGAACGGCAAGAAGCGGGGACACGACATGGAGACCACCGGACTGCGCTGGCTCGCCCAGGCGGCACCGGACCCGGAGTCCTTCCGGGAGCAGTGGGAGCGCACCGGGCCGGGCCTGGTGCTGCTGCCGGCCGGCCGACGCTGGGACGTCCTCTCCGTCCCCGGGCGGCTCGGGCACCCGGCCCTGGAGATCACGGACCCGCGCACCCGCGGCCCGGTCCTCACCGACTTCGGGGGCGAGCAGGTCAGCTTCCTGGTGCCCGTCGGCACGGCGGCCCGCTGGATCGGCACCGGTGTGCGGGGTGCGGGGGAGGGCACCTGGATCGTCGTGCCGCCCCCCGGGCGCAGCAGTCGGGGCGGCGTGCGCTGGCTGGTCCCGCCCGACGGCTCCGGGCGGCTCAACGACCCGATGCTGCTGGAGCTCGCCCTGCACGAGGCGGCGGCGAGGCTCATCGGCTGGTGAGCCCTCCGGGGCCCGGCTGTGGTGGCGCACCCGGAGGAGCCCCGGCACCCCGGGGTGCCGGGGGCGCCCGGCGGCGGTGGCGCGCCGCGCGGTCGGCCGCGTCAGACTGGAGGCGTGACCACCGTCCCGCACGCCGTCGACGCGTCCCTCCGCCCGGGCCCCGCCCAGCTGCGCCTGGCCGCCTCGGCAGCACCCGTCTGCGACCGGTACGGCCTCGCGCTGGCAGGCGGGCACGCGCTGCGCGCCCACGGCGTCGCGGCCTGCCCGCAGGACGGGCTGACCCTGGCCACCGGCGGCGCCGACCTGCCGGAGGTGGCCGCCGCGCTGCGCGAGGCGTACCGGGCGGCGGGCGGGGAGGCCGTCGAGCGGCCGGGCACACCGCGGCTGGAGCAGCTCACCGTCCGGCTGGCGCTCGGCGGGCGCTCGCACTCGGTGGAACTGCGCAAGGAGCCGCTGGGCCACCGCCCCGTCCGCCTCGACCTCGGTGCGCCCGGGCCGGACGAGCCGCCGGTGGTGCTGCCGGTCGTCGCCCTGGAGGACGCGGCCGCGCTGACCACCGCGCTCCTCGTGGACCGGGGCATGCCGCGCGACCTGATCGACGTCCACGCCCTCACCCGTTGCTACCGCGAGGGCGAACTGATCGCACTGGCAGGGGAGTTGGACCCGGACTTCCAGCCCACGGCACTGGCCGACCGACTGGAGACGCTCGCTGACGCGGCGGACGGCCGGTTCCGCGCCCGGGGCGTTCCGGCCGCGGAGGTCGACGGGCGGAAACGATGGGCGCTCGCCTGGGCCCAGGACCTGCGACTGGACCTGCTGGAGACCCGGGAAGCGGCGGACGGCCTGCACGACCCGTACCTGGAGGAACCGGAGGACGGGGAGCTCTGAGGCCCCCGGCCCGGCGGAGCCGCCCGTTCGGCCGAGCGACCGGACGACCTGTAAGGCTGAATCCAGGATCCCCGTCAGCCTGTTCGTTGAGCAGGACCGAAATGGCCACCAGACTGGAAGGCGAACGCGGTAGCCCCGTGATTTCCCGGCGCCCGGCCCATGCGGGCGGCGCCAGACCGGACCGGTGGCAGGACGCCGCCCGGGACTTCGGAGGCAGACGGACCTTGAGCAAGCACATCATTCACTGGATCAGCGGCAAGCCGGTCGCCACCGCCGGTGCGGCCCCCCGTAGGGGTGAGATCTTCGACCCGGCCACCGGCCAGGTCGCCGGCCAGGTCGACTTCGCCGGGATCGCCGAGGTCGACCAGGCGGTGGCCGCCGCCGCCGCAGCCTTCACCGAGTGGCGCAACGCCTCGATCGCGAAGCGGACGACGGTGCTCTTCGCCTTCCGCGAGCTGCTGAACGCCCGCCGCGACGAGCTGGCCTCGATCATCGTGGCGGAGCACGGCAAGGTGCACTCCGACGCGCTGGGCGAGATCGCCCGCGGCCTGGAGGTCGTGGAGTACGCCTGCGGCATCCCGCAGCTGATCAAGGGCGGCTTCACCGAGCAGGCCTCGACCGGTGTCGACGTCTACTCGATCCGCCAGCCGCTCGGCCCGGTCGCGATCATCTCGCCGTTCAACTTCCCGGCCATGGTGCCGATGTGGTTCTTCCCGATCGCCATCGCGGCCGGCAACACCGTCGTGGTGAAGCCCTCGGAGAAGGACCCGTCCGCCGCCAACTTCCTCGCCGAGCTGTGGAAGGAGGCCGGCCTGCCGGACGGCGTCTTCAACGTCGTGCACGGCGACAAGGTGGCCGTCGACCGCCTGCTGGAGCACCCGGACGTCAAGTCGGTCAGCTTCGTCGGCTCCACCCCGATCGCCCGCTACGTCTACGAGACCGGCACCCGCTACGGCAAGCGCGTGCAGGCCCTGGGCGGCGCCAAGAACCACATGCTGGTCCTGCCGGACGCCGACCTCGACCTCGCCGCCGACGCCGCCGTCAACGCCGGCTTCGGCGCGGCCGGCGAGCGCTGCATGGCGGTGTCCGTGCTGGTCGCGGTCGACCCGATCGGCGACGAGCTGGTCGAGAAGATCAAGCAGCGGATCGCCACCCTGAAGGTCGGCCCGGGCTGCAACGGCGACTCCGAGATGGGCCCGCTGGTCACCGGCCAGCACCGGGACAAGGTCACCTCCTACGTGGAGTCCGGCGTCGCCGACGGCGCCGAGCTCGCCGTGGACGGCCGCAAGCACCCGGTCACCGCCGAGGACCGCAACGGCTCCCCGACGGCCGACGGCTTCTGGCTCGGCCCCACGCTGTTCGACCACGTGAAGCCCGGCATGTCCGTCTACAACGACGAGATCTTCGGCCCGGTCCTGTCGGTCGTGCGCGTCGACTCGTACGAGGAGGGCCTGGCGCTGATCAACGCCAACCCGTACGGCAACGGCACCGCCCTCTTCACCAACGACGGCGGCGCGGCCCGGCGCTTCCAGTTCGAGGTGGAGGTCGGCATGGTCGGCATCAACGTGCCGATCCCGGTGCCGGTCGCCTACTACTCCTTCGGCGGCTGGAAGGCCTCGCTGTTCGGCGACACCCACGCGTACGGCCCGGACGGCGTCCAGTTCTTCACCCGGGGCAAGGCCGTGACCCAGCGCTGGCTGGACCCGTCGCACGGCGGCATTAACCTGGGCTTCCCCACCAACAGCTGAGCCGCCCGCTCCAACAGCTGAGCCGCACAGCTCCGCCGGTCGGACCCCTCCCCCCCGGGGTCCGGCCGGCGGTCTTTGCACGACGTTTGCATCCCACCGCCGAAGCGCGTACAGTTCTTCGAGCTGCCTGGCTGGGAGCACCGGACACGCGTCTGCGCGGACGGTCCCGGAGCGGCCAATCCTTTGAAACACCACTTCTCGGTTCGTGCCGGTCGTTTCGCTTTTCGCGTCCCGACCTGGCGCTTATTCGGCGTGCGCATTTTATTGGGTTGCGGTCGGATTCGCTTTTCGGAGCGGGGATCGGCTAGAGTTTGAAACGTCGGACAGGGCGTCAAGCCCCGGAAGACACCGGCGAGTT
>NZ_JBSHAP010000123.1:0-26963 GCF_053611565.1 Kitasatospora sp. NPDC054795 | reverse complement strand
CAGCATCACCCGGGCAATTCCCGAAGCAGCAACACCAAACCGAACACCGGACCAGGACGGCGGCCAGGACAGCCACCAGAGCGGGGCGCAGCGGGCACGGCCTGGCGGCACGGGCGGGGCAGCGGGAACCCGCCGATGCCGGCGGACCGGGCAGCCGGTGCAACACGGCACCGCAACAAGCCCGAGCGGGTGCAGCCCTACATCGGTTGACTCCGTGCTCAGGGGCTGCCGCCCATCCGGCTGATGAGCCCGTCTCTGGTTATTCCGTGTTCCTGGCCCCAGGCCACGAGGCGGTCCAGATCTACGGGGTCGGGCAGCTCGTGCAGCGCTTCCTCCGCCTCCTCCGAGTATCCGGCTCTCTGCAGTGTGGCAATGACTTCGCTCCGGCTGTATTCCATGATGATCATCTCGTTCGTCGCAACCCCCGCACCTCCACTTTCAGCCTTGCTGCTGGCAAAGTCACGAGGGCCCACCCGGGCTCTGGACGGGGTCCTACCGTGCGCAGCGGGACGGCCTGGCGGCCGACCAGGACGGCGACCAGCGCCCCGGCAACCGACCAGCGGAGCGCGGCACCGGGCGACGCGGGCGGGCCGCCGAGGCCGGCCAACCGGCGCAGCCCGGTGCAACACACCCACCCGCCCCCGCTCCCGGCCACATAACACCTGATCAGAGCCGCAACCCAGCCCCGTGTTGCACCCCGCCGCAACACCGCGTCGCACCCCGCGTTGCGGTCGGCCACCCGGCCGCCGAACACCACCACCAGGACCAGGCCGCCGGGAAGGCCAGCCTTCCCGGCGGCCGCCACCGAGCAGCAACCGCAGCCCCGCCCCGACACCCTGTCGCACCCACCTGTCGCGCCCGGACCACACACAGGGGATCAGAGGTATCCGCCCACGTCACAGCACGCGACAGCACCCCACACGACAGGCGACGCGACAGCAGACGCGACAGCTCCCACCCACCACCAGAACGGCACCGGGACGGTCTCCACGGCGGCCTGACGGCCACCCAGCCGTCCAGCGAGCGGCGCAGCGGCGGACACGGCCCGGACGGCGGCGCAGCGAGGCAGGCAGGGCAGCACGGCGGGGCCGGGACCGGCGGCGGCAGGCACCCGGACGGCGCGGCCTGGACGGCAGGCCCGAGACGACGGCACCCAGCCCGGACGGCGGCGGCCGAGCAGGGGGCGCAGCAGGCCCGGGACGGCGGCGCAGCGACGCGGGCACGGCCACCGGGGACGGCGGACCCGGCCCGGACGAAACCGAACACCAACCCCCGCCACCACCCCCACCCCGCAAATCCGACCCAAATTCACACCACCACCAGCAACCAATCCGCCAAAACAACCGGGCGGAATACCCGGCGGAATTCACCCCCGAAAACAGCCCACAACACCGAGCCCACCCCCCCCAAGCAGGCCGACCCGCCCCCACCCTCACCCACCACCACACACAGTCACCAACCCCCGCCCCAAACACCCACCCCGCCACCACCCCGACAGGCACAACCAAAGGTCCAGACAACCCGGCCTCCTGGGCCATTTCACGCCCACCAACACCAACAGGTCACACCCTGCGGCCCCTCACCGGGTAGAGCTTGGCGTGCAGCACCCGGTCCTCCCACCACGGATCGTCCGCGGCGGAGACCAGGGCGGCCATCTGCTCGCGCTTGGTCGGGGCGGGCAGCACCAGCAGGCCCAAGTCCTTGACGGCGCGGTCCTGTTCGCACTGCGGGCACTCAAGCCGATCCGGGCTGGCCTTCTCGGTTAGCTCCAGCTTCGAGCCCTCCTTCCCGCCGATCGAGCCCCGGCACGTCCAGCACGGGCGCAGCGCGGCGTTGGCCGTGCGGGCGGCTTCCAGTTGCTCTTCGGCCTCCTGTTCCAGGCGCTCGGCGTGTTCCTGGTGGCAGGTCCAGCAGCGGCCGCCGGGTTGGCGGGTCCACTCCACGCGGCGGCCGTCGGGGCCGTAGTGCCAGGTGCTCTCCTCTTTGGGGACGTTGCCGCAGTCGGCGCAGGCGAGGGTGCGCATCCAATCTCGGTGCTCCTGGCGGGCTTTCTTCTCCCGGGCCTTCTGGCGCTGGTTGTAGGCGGCGCGGTTGTTCGGGTTCTCCAGGGCGTCGAGCAGGGAGTGCCGGCCGGGGCGGCCGTAGCGCCACCAGGCGGGGCCGAAGGGGCCGTGCTCGGCCAGCAGCTCCAGGGTGGTCGCGAGGATGGGCACAGCGTCGTCGTACTCGCGCCAGCCGTCGCCCTCGTTGTCATCTTGGGGCACTGTCCACCACTGCCCGCGCCAGATCTCGGCTGACAGGTCCGCCACGGCCTCCTGGCGGTTGGCCAGGGCGACGGGTCCGGCGCCGGTGACGACCAGGGCGACGGGCGGGTACCCGGCACGGGTGTGGCCGGGCCAGGTGCGGCGCCACCAGTGCACCGTACGGTCGGCCGGCTCCTGACCGGAGCGGGCCGGGTCGTTGTCGCGGACCCTGGTGCAGAACAGCTCGCGGTACCGAGGGAACTTCGCGGCGACGTCGGCCGCGGCCATGGTCGAGCGGTCGACCTCGACCATCAACACCGGCACCCCGATCTCCGGAGCCTGCCACACACCGTCCGGCCGCACCTTGCGCTTGCCGCCGGGCAGCAGGAACTCCACCTCGGTCGACCAGGACCGCACCGTGCCGACCCCGCCCGCGGCCCCGGGCGCGCTGCCGCCGAGGACGAACGCGGCGATCGTCTCGTTGACCGCCATCGCGTGCCGGGCACCGGAACGCCCGGCACCCCGAGCCGTTGAGCCCATCTCCGAGCGGACCATCCCGAGCACGGAGGCGGCCGCGTCCAGCCCGGCGGCGCCCTCCAGCCGCCAGGTCTTGTGCCGGTCCTTCGTGTTGCCGTCGGAGGCGACCAGGCCGTGCAGCGCGAGATCGCCCAGCGCCTGCCGGATCGCCTTGTTCGACGCCGCACCCGGGCGCAGCATGCGCTGAAGCTGGTCGGCAGTGGCGACCTTGAGAACGCCGAGCGCGCCGAGGACATCGGCCCGCAGCGCGGTGGTCGAGCCGTTGGGGTTGGCGGCGCCGCGCCGGTACGCGGTCCGTCCCGGCCGGGACGGCTGCGGCGGTTCGACGGCGTCGCCCTGGTCGTCGTTGTCGTCGGGCAGGGCAAGGCTCTGACGGGTGCTCACGGACGTCTCCCGAGGGTCGTGGTCGGCTGCTGCCTCTGAGGGATATCCGGCGCTCCCGACAGCCGCCAAGCCCGTTCCAGGCCCGCGCGCCGCACCCTCTCCAACCGCCCCTGATCCGGCCCCGCCGCCGCCCCCGACCAGCGAGCGGCCGGCACCAGCCGGACGCGAGAAAAGGAGAAGCCCACCGCAGGTGCAACAACCCGAACCGACCAACCGACAACGCCACAACCACAAACCAAAACCAAAAGCAGAAAGACGGGAGAAGAGGGTTGTCGGAATGCGGCGGCGGCCCGGATTCGGGCACTGACCTGCCCGTTCTCCCGCATCCGGCCCGGGGTGGCCGGTAGGGGCAGCGGAGGGGGAAACGGCAGGGGGAACGGAAGCGGTCCGGCAAACTCACCAGGGCCACCAAGTCATTGGTGAGTTTCCTTGATGGGCCACCAAGGAAACTCACCAAGGCACCTTGATGGTCATCCCAGCAGGTCAGAGACGTGCCGCTCGAGCCGCCGAGGGCCCCGAGGTCGGGACTGGTTGGCGGACGGGATTACGGACCGCATTTCGGACCGGTAAGAACGAGGGATACCTTGATGCCGGGAGTTATCAGATCGTTATGGACTACCAACCTTGATGGTGAGAAATCCGGTGAGTTTCGTGGGGTTCCATTCTCCGAGCACGGGATAAGCCCGCGCTTCGGAGTGAGGGAGCACATTCGTGCACGGGGATCTGGAGACCGACCACGACGTTCTGGTCACGCTTCACCGCTTCACGCTGGCGACCGCCGAGCAGCTCCACCAGCTGCACGGCGGCGCCGCCGGGATCAAGCAGACCCAGAAGCGCATGGCCCGGCTCCAGGCCGAGGGCCTGGCGGAGTTCGTGACCCTGCCGCAGGCCGGCCGGGCGAAGGCCTGGCACCTCACCGCGGCCGGCTCCGCCGTCACGGCCACCTTCCCCGAGGCCCTGCACCCGGCCGCGCCGGTGCCCGGATCGGAGAAGCCGGCGGTGCGGCACGGGCGCGAGCACCTGCTCGACGTCGGCCGGATCCACGCCGCCTTCGTCACCGACGCCCGCGCCCGCGGCGAGGCCTGCGGCCCGCTCGACCTCCTCCCCGCCCCGGAGCTGCCGGTCGAGAGCGGCGGGGTGTACCAGCCCGCCGCCCATCTCGCCTACACCGCCGGCACCGGGGACGAGCGGCACCGCCTGCGGGCGTTCGTCGAGCGCCACCGCCCAGGTGTCGGCGACGAGCAGACCGCGGCGCAGCTGGCAGCCTGCGCCGCCCTATGGGAGCAGACCAGCCCGGACGGCCGGGGCCGGGCGTGGGAGCGGCGCTGGCGGTCCTTCCCGCGACTGCTGGTCGTCCTGGTCGGCACGGCGGCCGCCGGAGTACGCGGCGCGGTGGCGGACCTGCGCCTGGCCGCCGAGGAGAACCCGACCGTCGCCGAGCTGCTGGCCGCCGTCCCGGCCGGCGCCGCCCGGATCGAGGACCTGGTCCAGCGCGGCCCGTCCGCCCCCATCTGGCACCCGATCAACGGCCGGGGCGTGCGGGCGTGCGGGTGGACGGAGCTGTAGCCGGTGGGCCGGGCGGGAACGGAGGAGGGCGAGCAGATTTCGATCCTCTGCTACAGCAAAGCAGCAGGTCAGAGTGCACATCTGACGCCATGAAGTCTCAGGACGCGATACCCGTCACTATCGTTGAACTCGACGGCATGGGCCAGCGCCAAAAAGGCGACGGCCCCCTGCGCCAACAGGGAGCCGTCTTCGCTACGGGACCAACGATCAAGTGGAGGCATCATCAGTACCAAGCACGAGCCTACGGGCATTTCGACGTCTGGGGAAACGCCCTCCGAGCCGGCCAGCCGCCGCGTGCGGCTGGGACGTCAGCTTCGGCGGACCATGGTCATCGGGTTCGCCAAGGGTGCATCGACGGCCGCGGGCGGGGCGCTCGTGAGCTGCCTTGTCCTGTGGGCCCAGCACCACTGAGCAAGTCCTCCCTCAGGAGCGCCAGCATCCGCGTTGGTGCTGGCGCTCCCTCCATCGACAGCCCACCGAGACGCGCCCGGGAGGGGAGAAGCCGTGCCCGCACCTCGTAAGCCCGTCGACCCGTCCGCCAGCCCCACTGTGAAACGGTTCGCTGCGTGCCTCGACGGGCTGGTCGCCAGCACCGGGATGAGTGTGGCGGATCTGGCGGAGGAGGCCGACCTCGCACGCTCGTCCCTGTACGAGGTGCTCGGTGGCAGGCGGGTACCGAACCAACGCTTCATCGACAGCCTTCTGGGAACACTGGAGCGCCACAGTTCCTGGCCGGAGAAGAAGCTGACGGTCGCGCTCCGACGCGCCGAGTCCCTGCACACGCGGCTCTCCAGCAAGCCCGCCAGGCCTCGACGACCGGCACCGCCCGTAGTGGTCGATGTCCTTCCTGAACAGACAGAGCTGGCCGAGGCGTTCATCGCCTTTCTCGACTATGTGGGCCAGCAAGGTGTGGACGTCGAACAACTCGCATGGACGTCACCACGATGGCTCAGCCGCTACGCGTGGGGCGACAGCATCCCCTCCTACTGGACGCTGTACTACCTCCGTCGGGAACTTGAGGATCGCGGTGTCAGCGACGTCCCCGAACAGATCAGCGTTCTCGCCCAGCTCACTTATGCCGCACGAACCGCCCGGGCAAAGGAACGCAGGTGGGCCCGGGTACTCGCGGGAGGGTCTCCGTAAGGCTCGCCCGGCCTCGAGCGGCGCAGGCGGCCCGTGTCCAGGGGAAGCGCGGGCCGCGACGGTCGGCCCGGTCTACCAGCGGGTGAGGTGCTCCCCCAGCGCCCGGCGCAGCAGGGCGAGGGCGCCTTCGGCGTTGGGGCAGCGCAGGGGTTCGCCGCTGGCGGCGTTGGCGACGATGCTGCTGTCGATCAGGGCGGTCCAGGTGCCGCGCTGGACGTCGTACTCCTCGATCCAGCCGACCGGGCGGCCGCCTTGCTGGAGTTCCTGGACGCCGGGGTGGTCGGGCCAGGTGAGGTGGACCAGGCCGTCGCCGAGCGAGGCACGGTGCGGGGCGCCGAGGCCGCGGGCGGAGGGTACGCTCCAGCCGGTCGGGCGCTTGAGGGCCAGGTTCTGCACGGCGGGCATCGCGCGCTCGGCGCGCAGCCGGTCGATGTGCGCGCGGTGCAGGACGTCCAGGGCCTGGCCGACGGAGCGGTGGGTGCGGGCCCCGCCGGCGGGATCGGTCAGGATGTCTGCGGCCTGGGCGTTCCGGTGCGCGGCGGCGATGTGCCCGGCCTGCCCCCACGGTCCGTCCGGCAGCGGCGCGGTCCAGCCGATCGACCGGCCCCGGTAGAGCAGCTGGTGGACATCCTCGGCCCGCGGGTCGTCCCAGGAGGCCAGCAGCCAGCCCTCACCGACCGTCAGGTCGAGGTCCTCAAGGCGGTCCGGCTCGCCGAACCGCACCGTCGGGATCGTGCACGCGGCGCGGCGCAGCGCTTCGAAGGCCTCCGCCCGCCGCTCGGCCGGGGCGGGTACGGCGACGGCGGTACGGATTTCGGCCCGGGCCGTTGCCCCGGGTGCGCCGGGGCCGGGCGCGGGGGCTGCATTTGCGGCTCGGGCCGTTTCTTGGGGCTTCGGCGCGGCCACGGTCGCGGGCGCATTTACGGCCCGGGCCGAAGACGCCAGGACGTGCGGGAAGACGCGGGCCAGGACGTCCGGGCGCATCAGGTCCTCCTCGGCCCGGCGCAGCTCCAGCTCGTCCCCGGTCAGCCCGGGCCAGCGGACCTCGTCGCGCGCGTCGGCCGCCGCCTCCCGCACACGGGCGTCCAGGCGCATGTAGTCCTGGTAGAACGCGTCGTACGCGGCCACCGGGTCGGTGTCCACCGCGGCGAAGAACACCCGGGCGGTGCTCTCCATCGCGGCGAGGTGGCCCAGCATCGCAGCCCGAGCGCCCTCCGGCGCCGGTGCCGGCTGCCCCGGGACCGTCCGGCCCGCCGCCTCGGCGGCGGCCTTGGCCTTGGCCTTCGCACGGGCCATCTTCGACTTGCACGAACGGGAGCAGTGGAGCGTGGGCCGACCCCGGCCGGACTCGGCGACCGGCACCGGCTTCCCGCAGCCCGGCCGCACGCACACCGGCGCGGCCGACCCCTCCGGCACGTCGAACAGCACGTCAGCGCAGGTAGCCGAATTACGGCCCGGGTCGTTACTCACGGTCGGAATCGTAACCTTGACGCCCACCCACACCCAGCCGATTACGGCCCGCGAGCCGTAAAGAAAGGGTGCCCGGCGGGTCGGCCGGAGCCGGGATTTCAGCGCGGGCCGATATTCCGGCGCGCCCAGCTGGCTACGGGTGCCCGGTGACCAGGCGCGACCCGGCGAGGACGTGGTCGCGCCAGAGGCCGGGGCCGGCACGCTCGCCGGCATCGAGGAGGACTCCGTCGCTGACGGCATGCCAGCCGCCAGCAGCACTCCGCTCGACCCACCCCACGATGTGTCCGCGGTCGAGGACCCAGTAGGCGCTGGTGTCCGCGGCACGGCCGGAGAGCTGCCATCCCGGGGCCAGGTCGAGGACGGGCTCGCAGCCGCCGAGGGTCAGGGTGAGCGGCGGGGTGAGCGCGGCCGACCCGGCCCGCTGAGCGGGGACGGCCGCCTCCCGGCCGGTGGCGAGAGCGGCCTGGTGCAGCAGGTCCCGGTGCAGGGCGGACAGGGCGGCGGTGAAACGCTCGGCCGTGGCTGCCGGGTCGAGGCCCGCGTCGAGGCCGTCGGCGAACTGCGTGGCGGTGTCGTGGACGGCGGCCAGCCGCAGGACCTCCCCCAGCGGGCCGTCCCGGTCGACGGCAGGGCGCACCGCCACGCGTGCGGCGGCGAGCCGCTGCTCGACGGCCGCGGCGCGACGGCTTCGGTACGCCTTCGACGAGCAGGAGCGCGAGCAGTAGGCCGGCCGCTGCCCCGCTCCCGGCTTCCGTAGCTTCGCCCCGCACACCAGACACGAGCCCGCCGAATCAGGCAGACCGTCAGAGTCCGCCACCCTGTGAATTCCGGCGGCCGCAGCGGCGACCTCCGCCTGGTGCGCCGCGTCGCTGCGCTGGCGAGCCGTACGCGACTTGCACGCCTGGCTGCAGTACGCCCTCGGCCTTCCGCGCCCCTTCGTCGTGATCGTCGCCCCGCACCCGCCACAGACCGCGGACTCCGCCCGCTCTTTCCTATCCGTAGTCACCACGACGCAGAGAGTATCTGGGCGATGGTCGGCGCAGCCGGCGGTTGCGCGGGCCGTCGCAGTCGCAGCACCAGGCGGTGCAGCACGCGCTGCTTCTGCACCGCGCCGGAAGCAGCAGGGTGTAGCAAGGGTCGCCTTGCTACACGCGGAGCAGCAGCACGCCCGGTGCAGCAAGGGCCGCCTTGCTGCACCCGTGACCGGGTGGGCGCTGCGGGGGTTGCACCGGCATGACGACTTCCCCGCTGTCCTGGCTGCCCTCCCCGACCGACCGGGCCGAGGACGAGCCCGACTCCGGGCCCGACGACCAGGCGCTCGGCCCCGTCCAGCTGGCCGCGCTCCACCGGGGCCGCGACGCCGGGGAGGCCGCGGCCGCGTGGGTGCGCGAGCTGGCCGGCCGCCAGGAGGACGAGCGCCACGCCCCGGCCCTGGAGCACGCGGCCGCGGGGATCGAGCGGGCCAGCCACCAGGAGGTGATCCCGGGCGGCGACGGCCAGCTGGCCGAGGAGCTGCGCTACTCGCTGGCCGCGGACGTGCTGCTCGGCGCCCCCCACACCGGCTCCCTGCCCGACCTCGCGCCGGGCGAGCGGCTGCCGCTGGTCGCGGTGTGCGCGCTCGCGGCCGCCATGCCGTCCTGCGTGCTCGGCGACCTGCCGCGCGAGCTCACCCTGCTCGCCGACGAACTGGACGCCGCCACCGCCGCCGGCCGCGCCGCCACCACGGCCACCGGCTGCGCCGGGTGAGCACCACCAGGCGCCGGGCACTCGGGCCCGGCGCCGCCCGGGTGCTGACCGACACCGTCCGGGCGCCCCGCACCCCGCCGCCGTGGTCGCCGGCCGCCGTCGAAGGCGCCCTGCACGCCGTGCTGGAGGAGTTCAACCGGACCGCCGAGCCGTGGCGGGAGGCCTTCGAGGACCTGGACGAGGACGCCCTCGCCGAGACCGCCGCCGAGGCCCGTACCTTCGGCACCGATCCGGCCCGCGCCGTCGACGAGCTGGTGCGCGGCCTGTTCGGGCAGCTGGCCGACTGGCAGGCCGCGATCGGCGAGCTCGGCCGGGCACTCACCGCGGCCGCGCAGGACCGGCCGCTGCCGGACTGGGCCGCCGACACCGGCCGCACCGAGGACGTCCGCTGGCGCCAGGCCCGCCAGGCACTGCTCGAAGCCGTCGCCCGCCACCACCACGGCCCCCTGCCCGACGAGGAACCCGACGACCGACCGTGGTGATCACCGGTACCCGGGGAACGGGAGAATGGGCCGGGTGACCATTACTCAGCCCCTGCCCCGCGGCATCAGCGCCCTGATCCCCGACGCCCGCGCCCAGGCCACCCCCGGCGAGCGCGCCGCCACCCAGCTCCTCCACCTGCGCACGGTCGAGGTCCCCCTCCCGCTCCTGGCGGCCGCCGCCGAGCTGATCGCCCCCCAGCTGAAGAACGAAGACCCGATCACCCGCGAAGCCGCCGCCGCTGTCCACGCCCGCCTGACCGCCGTCATCGAGGACGCCGCGCCGGAGCGGTAGCCGCCCGTCCTCCGTGGGGGGATGCGTTCCGCGCGGGCCCGGCCGGTGGGAGGCCGCTCACGCGCGGCCCGCCCGCCGGGTGTGTTCCAGGATGGCGGTGCGCTGGGCCGGGGCGTGGCTCCACTCGGCGGTGGCCGACCCGATCTCGTCGAACTGCCCGGCCAGCAGCAGCACCAGCAACGCGGCCAGGGCGTCCGGGTCGGCGAGGACCGGCACCGGCAGCGGCTCGGCGTCCTCCTCGTCCCACAGCGGGTCGCTCCGCTCGTCGAGCGGCAGGTAGCACCAGCCGCGTTCGGTCCAGGACAGCTGGAGTCCGTGCTGCCAGTGCTCCGGGTCGGGGGTGCGCGGCACCGTGCCGTCGGGCCGGGGCGCGGGCTGGTAGGGCCGGTAGTAGTAGTCGGCCCGCAGGCCGAAGTCGGTCTCGTCCATGTACCACTCGACCGGTTCGGCGCCTGCGGCGACGAGCGCCTGGTGGACGGCCTGGGCGTACTGGACGTGCGGCAGCCGTTCGGCGCCGGCTGTCGGCGGGGCGAAGTAGGTCACCGGGCGGTTCCCGTCCGACCGACGGTGCAGGCGTCCCGGACGGCCCGGCCGAACGCGTCGCACAGGTCCTCGGCGAGGCGGCGGGCTGCGTCGCCCACGGCGGCACGTGACCGGGCGAGAAGGTCGGCGGTCGTATCGGCCCCGATGGTGCGGACGTCGTCGGCGAGCCGGCGAAGGGCCGTGCCGGCAGCGGTGCGTGTGTCGTCCGCGGTGCCGCGGGCTGCGGATCCGGCGACGGCCAGGACCCGGGGACCGCAGGCGGTCCACGCGGCGCGGGCGAGCTGCTCGCCGAGGGCGGCCACCGCGAGGGTGGCGAGATCAGGGGATGCGGCATCGGGCCGCTTCGTCGTCATGCCCGGAACCTAGCGGCGGAAGGGAAGGAGAACGACGGTTCTCCTTCTCTCTTCTCCTCGCCGACAAGGTCCGAACCACAGCGCCGAACTGAGCGATCAAGCTCACCTGGCAAACGGTCAAGAAGCGAAGCACCGCAAGCACCGTAGGAGATCATGCCGGGTATGACCGCCGAACTGATCACCTGGCTGCGCGAGCAGATCGACGCTGACGAAGCGGCAGCCGCAGCCCGTCCCGAGTCGTGGCTCCCCGAAGGGCTTTCCGCCGACAACCCGCTCGCCGCGCTCTACTCACCGGCCCGCACCACCGCCATGCGCCGCGACCTGCTCGCTGCCTGGCGCGACCCAGAACACGCTGGCCGCGAGGACCACGACAGCCACCGTAGTGACTGGTCGCTGCGAGTCCTCGCAGCGACCGCCTACTCCGATCGCCCGGGATACCGCCAAGAGTGGACCCCTACCGACGGTGAGCCGGCCTGACGCCGTCGACTCCGCCAGTGAAATCGGACACCTGAGACACGGGTTGGGGCAGCCCCCGTCCCAGCCCGATCGGCCCGCCCGCAGAAGCCACACCTACAGGTGCGGGCCCACCCGCAGCACCGTGACCGTGCCGCCGTCGTGGCCGCCGCACGCCCAGGCCCAGTGGATCCGCCAGGCGCCCGGCCCCTGGTCGATGTAGGACGTCCACGCCGCCGTGCCGCGGTGGCCGGGCAGGACCGCATAGCGGTGGCTGCGCAGGCCCGGGTGGTGCGGGTCTGTGGCCAGGTGCTCCAGCGCCCGGTGGACCCGGCGCAGCCTGCGCGGGTCGGCGCGGCGTCCTTTCTCCAGGCGGGCGAGGGTCCGGGCGGCGTCGGGGGTGTAGTGCAGCGTCGGCATCGGTCTCCTTCGTCAGGGCATGCGGAAGGGCCCGTCGCCCCCGGTCTGCGGGGGGAAATGACGGGCCCTTGGCGGGTCGTGCGGACGTGCTGGTCGTCGGGTGGTCGGGTGCCGATCGTGGTGGCCGTCGGGCCGACGGCCATCGCCTCGGACCGGATATATGGGCCGATGCGGAATCAGTGCACCGATGCTCCGAATGTGGGTCAGTCCTGCAAGTAGGTCCCACAACGCTTTCGGGTGAGCAGATCTGAATACCGCCCACACTGGAGAGGCCCGCGGGCTACGGTGCCGGCCATGACCACCACCACAGGGCCCGTCATCGCCACGGCCAAGGTCGGACAGCGCGGCCGGCTCGTCCTGCCCACCCAGATCCAGCGCGCCGCACGCATCACCGAGGGCGCCCTGGTCGCCATCCGGACCGCCGACGACGGCACCATCACCATCGAGCCGCTCTGGGCCGTACGGGACCGGTTCCGCTCCACCGTCGAACCGCTGCTCACCGGCCACCTGCCGACCAGCCCCGCCCGCCTGCTCACCGGCGGCCACCCCTTCCCCGAGAACGAGAACCCCGGCCCGCTGCCGGCCGCGCTGCGCCCCCTGCCGGACAGCGCCCGGATCTCACCCCTCGGCGATCAGCGGGTGGTGTTCACCGCCCGCGCCGTCCTCGCGTGGATCAGCGGCGGGCCCGGCTCCCGGGCGGCCTCCTGGCTCGGCCAGGCCGTGCTGCCCGAGCCCGCCGTCACCGAACTCGTCACCGTCCTCGCCCGCGCGGGCGCTCACGACCGGGCCGACGCCGTGCTGGCGGAGCTCGCGGTCGTCGGAGTGCACCAGCCGGGCCCCGCCAAGCACCGCACCACCCTCGCCGCCGACACCGCCCACGCCCTGGAGCTCACCGCCCAGGCATCCGTCGCCGGCGTCGACCTGACGATGCCGGACGCGCTGTGCGCGGCCGCCGCCCACCGGCTCGGCCTCCCCCTGCTCGCCGCCGACCTGCTGCCCGCCGAAGAAGGCGCTGCGACAGCGGTCGAAGAGGCGGAGCAGGGCCGGGAGCGGGAGCCAGCAGCCGAACAGGCGTAAGCGCCGGCGACCCGGCTCGACCCCGCGCCGGTGGCCGAGGCCCTTCGTGATCGGAGCGCGAGGGACACCCCGGCCGGAACCGCGCTAGCCGTACTGACCACGCCGCCGACCACGCGGCGCGCCTCTACCCGGTCACTCCTCACTCCGCGCGTCGTCGGCGTCCGGCGGCAGTCCCGCGATCCGGGCGAGGCGGCAGGTGGCCTGGGCGACCATCGCGAACGCCGACGTCAGGGACTCGTCGACCATCGGAACGCCCGAGCCGTCGCCGAACGACGGGGCGTAGTGATAGGCCACCATCGCCACCGCGGCGCTGACCAGATCGCGCGCGGCGGCCAGGGCCTCGAATCCCGGGGCCTGCTCGTCCGGCCCGGCCGGCTCAAGTCCCCGACGAGCAGGCCGATCCGCAGCACCACCAGCAGCCGCTCAGCGTCGCCGCGAGGGGCATCACCGCGGCCACGACCTCGCCCCGGACCGACCCGTACGCGGTACGCAGCGCCTCGATGGCCGCGCCGGCCTGATCGGCGTCCATCTCGGCACCGCCCAGGTGCGCCTCGGCCGCGCCCAGCAGGGCGGTGGCCAGCTTGACGGCGCGCGTGGCGTCGTCGGTGACCTGGTCGGGCCGCCAAGCGGCGCCCAGCACGACGAGGGCGTCGCTCAGCTGCCCGACGTGTTCCACCTCGCGGCCGGCCACCCGCAGCCCCCTTCCGTCGCCGAGCCCGTGTGCCCTCCAGGGTGGTCCGCCGGCGCCCGGGGCAAGCAGGGGCCGCGCCGGATTCACCTCAATCGATGATGCCGGTCGCGCCGTCGTCCTCGTGCAGGATCCGCCACAGCTGCAGTCGAACGGTGCGTCCCCAGCTCCACGCTTCGGTGTGGCCGATGGTGGCGCCGTGCTCGGTGCGCAGCCATGGCCGCTGGTCGGCGGTGTTGGTCGTCATCTTTTCCCCGGTCCGCTGGTCGGTGAGCAGGTCAGCGCAGAGGCCGGGTCCGCTGCCCGGCGACCGGATTCCGCTGCGAGCGCCCGGTCGGGCGGGCGCGGGGTGCAGGCGGCCGGGTCCCGGGGAGACAGGGGGTGGGCCGCGGGGCCCGGCCGGTGGGAGGCCAGCAGCGCCGGGGTCACGGCGCGGCTGCTCTGCTCGACGGCCTGGTGGTGCTGTGGTGGGGCCGCCGTGGCGGGAATGCTAGACCCGCCGGTCGGCGGGTGGCCAGGGCTTTGACCTGGGTTTTTTCGGCCGCGAACATGCCATCTCGGGCCCAGGTACCCGGGCGCAGCGGGACCTGGGCGAGGCAGGCCTCGGCCGAGCGGTCCGCCGCTCAGGCAGTGGCCGCTTCAGCCTCGCTGATGCGCTTGTGCAGTGCGGTCAGGAACTTCGGGTACCGGCCGTCGGCCCTGGCGTCGGCGAAGGCCGGATGCTCGCCCGCCTTCGTCCAGGCGGTGCGGGCTTCCTCCCGCAGCTGCCGGAGCCGCTCGGTGAGATCCGGCGGCCAAAACGAGGCGGCCGGCCCGTCCTGTATGCCGTCCGCCGGCGGATCGGCCGGCCAGCACAGCCGCTCCAGCCACTGCTCCGGAGCGGGGAATCTTGTACGGGCCTCCGCCGCAGTCTCGGCGGTGAACTCCTCAACCGCGCGCTGCGCGGCCCGGGCCGCCAGCTGCAGAGCGATCAGGTCGTCGGGAACAGTGATGTCATCAGGCACAGGAGAAGAGCCTACGGGGCAGGAAGCCCCGCTGGAGAGGCGCAGCGCGGCCGGGTCCCGGGGAGACAGGGGGTGGGCCGCGGGACCCGGCCGGTGGGAGGCCAGCAGCGCCGGGGGCCGGGGACGTCAAAGGGGATGTGCTTCGGACGGTGGTGCGCCACGATGACGCGATGGACGACACCCAGGCGATGGTCGACTTCCTGCGCGACAAGTACCGCCGCAGCATCCAGACGAGCGAGAGCATCCACAGCGCGGTAGTCACCGGCCGCATCCCCGCCCTGGACGGCGACCGCCGCAAGTACGCCGGCTTCACCCTGCAGTCCGTGCACGAGGCCCGGTCGATGCTGGATCTGTTCGAGACCACCATCGTGGCCCACCTCGGCACCGCCGGCCCCATGGGCGCCATCGCCGAGCAGCAGCTGCGCATCCTCGCCCGACCGTTCCTGTAGCCGCGGCCGACGCGTTCCCTGGGCCGACTGCGGGAATGAGCCGGACATGGACGAGAACCAGGAGCGGACCGACCCGGTCTCCGCAGCGCACGCCCGCATCACCGCCGAGGCCTGGCGCCGGAACGTCTCCGTCGGCCGTGACGCGATCGCCCGGCAGCGCGCCGCCCAGCTCGGCATCGGTGCGCTCGCCCTCGAGGCGGTGCCGGCCTACGTCTCCGACCGCCAGGCCGAGAACGCAGGCCTCGCCCGCCTCGCCAACGACATCGGCATCACCACCGCCGAGCTCCTCGCCTGCCGCCGCTACGCCATCTCCGGGGACGTCCGGGCGGTGGACGGCTGGTAGTCCCGCCTGGCCCGGGGTTCCTCAGGCCGGCTGCGCCTCGGGGTCACGGGTGCACAGGTGGGCGGTGGGGCAGGCTGGGCAGCCGCGGGCGTCGACCAGGTCGGCGACGGCGTCGAAGAGCTCCCGGGCGCGTTCGACGGATCCGACGCCCTCGAAGCCGGCGTACTCCTCGGCGGTGCCGGTGGTGCCCTCGGCCAGGTGGGAGCGCAGGTAGGCGAGCGCGGCGCACTCCTTGGCACCGAGGGTCTGCGGGTCGCCGGGGATGCACGTCTTGGGGACCAGGTCGCTGGCGATGTCGCCGCCGAACAGCCACGGATCGCCGGGCTTCGCGGGCCGGCCGACGACGACGCGCAGCACGGTGTCGTCCTCGCCGTCCGGCTCGACGAGCAGCATGCCGGCGGCGTGGAGCTCGTGTACCGCATTGCGCACGTCCGTCACCTCGGCCGCGCCGCCGAACATGTCCGCGAGTTCACCGGCGGGCAGGTTCCCGACGCTGCCGTCGGGGCGGCGCAGCCGCAGGACGCCACGGTCCAGGGCCATGTCCAGCCACACGGCCTGCAGCGGGATCTTCGGCCCGTAGGCGGGGCGCAAGCCGGTCAGGCGCCGCATGAGGTCGACGGCCTGGGGGCTGAGCCTGGGGTCGGCGGCGGCCTGTTCGGGGTCGAAGCCGGCGGCGGGGGTCATCCACTGGTCGTAGCCGGGCGGCTGGAGCTGCTGCAGGGTGTATCCGGCGGTGGCGCGCTCGCGGCGTGGCTTGCCCGGCTTCTTGCGTCCCATGGTGGTGTCCTCCCGGCTCAGCGTGCGGCGACGAGGCCTGAACACCCGCCGCAGCCGCATGATTCCCCCGGGTAGCAGCCTCGGGCGGACAGGCCGGAGCCGGCCAGCTCTTCCGGTCCGTGGCCGGAGGAGGCCGGGTCACGAGTCGAGTCGCCGCCGGACGCCGTGGGCGCTGGGGGTGGGGTGTCCCGTCCCGCGGCTGGTCGGCCTGCCGTCGGTGAAGCCTGCCTTCTCACGGCCGAACAGATCGGTACACCAGCGGTGTACCGGCGGTGTACGATCGCGGTATGGCTGATGCGACGATCAAGGTTTCCCCTGATACGCGTGACCGGCTGGCCGCCCTCGCGGCGGCCAGCGGCACCACGATCGGCGCCCAGGTGGCCCGGCTGGTGGAGCAGCAGCCCACCGCGGAGCAGATCGCGGAGCGCGTGGCTGAAGGCCGCCGGCTGCTGCGGGAGCACTTCGGGATGACCCTCACCGACCCGGAGCTGGACGAGGGCCCGGACCTGCTGCAGCGGGTCTACGGCATCGCCGCGGCGGACGCGCGCGCCAAGGTCGCCCCGAGGCGCAGCGCGTGATCATTCTGGATTCCAGCGCCCTGTCCGCGCTGGCCGCCGGTCACCCGCGCCTGCACCGGATCGTGGACGCCGCTCTGCACAGCCCGTTCCAGCATCTGCTGGTGCCGGTGCTGTGCCTGGTCGAGGCCGAGGTCAAGGACCAGGGGACGGCGCACGCGCTCCTGGCGCTGCCCTCCCTGGAGTTCGAGCCGCTGGACGCGAGCACGGCCGTGGTGGTGGCGACCATGGTTCGCGACGGGTACGGGGGCCAGGACCTGGCGCACGCGATCACGGCGAGCCTGCCCACCCCGGTGCGCCCGCAGCAGCACCTGATCCTGACGGCCGATCCGGAGCTGTATCCGCCTGGGATCGTCACTGTCGACATCGACGACCCTCGCCTGGAGCCGTAGGTGCAGTTGGCGGGAGCCTCCCGGGACGACCTCGACCCGGGTGACGGTGCGCGGATCCTCGCCGAGGAGATCCTGCCCTCCGTGCTGCGCGGGGCCGTGCCGCAGGATCGGCCGGTGGTGGTGTTCGTGGCGGGGCAGCCCGGCAGCGGCAAGACCACCCTAGGGGACCTGCTGCACGCCGTCCTCGATCTGCGGGGTGGCGCGGTGCGCGTGGGCGCCGACCTGTACAAGGCCGCGCACCGGGACTACGAGCGGCTGCTGGCCGAGGACGTGCGCACTGCCGGTACGGGGGTGCGGGCGGACACGCGCCGCTGGCAGGCCGCCGTGGAGGAGCGGGTGCGCGAGGGCCGGTTCGACGCTCTGGTGGAGACCGCGCTCGCCGACGGCGACGAGGTGCGCGCGCAGACGGCGGCCTACCGGGCTGCCGGGTACCGCATCGAGGTGGTGGCGCTGGCCTGCGCCGAGGCGTGGAGCCAGCTGGGCGTCCTCGCCCGCTACACCGAGCAGGCGGTGGCGACGGGCGCGGGCCGGTACGTGTCCTGGGAGAACCACGACGCGTGCGCGGCCGCGCTGGTGACGACGCTGCGGGTGGTCGAGGAAGAGATGCTGGCCGACCGCGTCACCGTGGTGCGGCGCGGCCTGGTGCCGCTGTACGGCAACGAGCTCGTCGACGGCGCCTGGGCGCGAACGCCGGGCGCGGCGCGGGCGGTGGAGGCGGAGCGGGCCCGGTGGTGGGGGGCTGCGGAGAGCGCGGGCTTCCAACGGGAGCTGTACCGGGCCGGGCGGGCGCTGGTGCGCGCCGAGGACCGGGTTCCGGCCGACCGTGTGCTGGCAGTGGCCCGGGACGCGAGCCGGGCCGCCGCGCTGTCCGAGCCGGTGCGCCGGATCGCGCAGGCCCTGCGCCGACCGCCGGGCGTCGACTTCCACCGGCTGTCCCCGGCCGAGCACCGCGAGATCTTCGACCTCGACATCGTGCCCCTCCTCCTGGACGGCGCTGTCCCCCAGGAGCGGCCGGTGGCGGTGTTCGTGGTGGGCCAGCCCGGCGCGGGCAAGACCGGCGCCGCCCTCTTGGTCAAGCGCGCGCTGCGCCCGGGCGCGGTCCACCTCGTCGGCGACGACCTCAAGATGCTGCACCCGGACTACTTCGACCTGCTGCGCTGCGAGGCGCGCGAGGCGGGGGCCGCGATCCGCGCGGACTACAAGGCCTGGTTCGCCATGGCGCAGGCGTACGTGCGCGAGCGGCGCGGCGACATCGTGGTCGAGACCGCCCCCGGCAGCGCCCGGGAGGTCCTGGCCGACGCCGAGGCGTTCCATCGGGCCGGGTACCGCGTCCAGGTGCTGGCTCTCGCGGTGCGCGCCGCCGACAGCCGCCAAGGCACCGCCCACCGCTACGCGGAGGCCGAGCGCCACGGAATTCCGGCGCGGTTCACGACGGCGGCCGGGCACGACCGGTGCTTCGAGGCGGTGGCCGACGTGGTCGAGCAGGCCGCTTCCTCAGGCGTGGTGGACGAGCTGGTAGTGATGGGCCGGGACGGGCGGGCCCTGTGGCGCCGGGGCCGGTCCGGCGCGACGCCGGGGTGGGCACTGGCTGCCGAGCGGGCCCGGCCCTACACGGAGGCGGAGGCGCGGCGCTTCCTCGCGGTCCAGACGCGGGTGCGCCGGGCGCTGCCGCAGCACCGCGCGGAGGTGGAGCAGATCGCGGCCCTGGCCCGCCCACTCCTGCTGCCCCTGCTCCAGCCATCGGCCCTGGACGTGCCGACCGCCGGGCCGGTGCCCGCCGTGCGGGTCGCCTGAGAGCCGGTCAGCCCCTGTCGGTCAGCTCCAGGGCCGCCGTGTAGTGGGCGGCCAGGCGGGCGGCTTCCCCGGCGTCCACGCCGGCCCTGAGCCGGTGAAGGTCGGCCATGGCCCGCTGCCGGGCGTTCACCAGAGTGTCCAGCTCCGCCGGGTCGGCGCCTTCCCTCACTGCGGGGCGCAGGTCGCGGATGCCCGAGCTGTACCGGGCCACCAACGCGTTGATGGCCCACACCGCGCGGTCCCACTCGTCGGCGGGCCCCGGCGGGCCGAAGCCGGCCGACGGGCTGGTGTTCTCGGCGGGGCCGTCCTCAGGACGGGGGTCGGGCACGGTGGCACCACCTCGGATCGGAACTGTCACGGTCGCCGCCAGTCTCACACGCCGCCGGTGCCGCCGGCGCCGCACCCGATCGGCCCGCCTGGGCCACCGGCCGTCAGCCGGCTTCCCTCGGCGCCGAAGCCAGCTCCGGCCGGTACCGCGGCCGGCGGGCAAGGGCGTAGGTTGATGGCCGGTCAGACGGACAGGGAGAGGGCACACGTGGCACGGGACCTGCGGGCGCTGTTCGGCTCGAACAACCAGGCACTGGACGCGGACGAGGCGTTCACCAACCGCCAGGCCCAGTGGGAGGCCGTCGCCTCCGCGCTCACCGACCACCTCGCCCGCATCGCCGCCCCGGGCTTCGACGTCCAGGACCTGGAAGCGCCCCGGCACAACGTGCTGGTCTTCCACGGGGTCGGCGGCATCGGCAAGACCACCCTGTCCCGCAAGCTGGAGGCCGCCCTCGCCGACACCGCCCGGCGCCCCGCCCAGTGGGGAGAACCCGCCTGGCCCGCCGGCTCCCGCCTTCTTCCGGTGCGCATAGACCTCGCCCGCTCCGCCGGCACCGACATCGAGCAGCTCGTCCTCACCCTGCGCCTCGCACTCGCCCGCCACGTCGGCCGCGCGCTGCCCGCCTTCGACATCGCGCTGCGCCGCTACTGGGACACCGTGCACCCGGGCGAGCCGCTGGAGGAGTACCTGCGCCGCCGCGGCCTGGCCGCGATGGCGGGCGATGCCCTGCCCGGGCAGATCAAGGGGGCCGTCGGCGAGGCCGCCCAGCAGCTCGCCCTGCCGGGTGTCGTCGGCTCCGCCGCCGGCCAGGTGGCCGCCGCCCTGGTCACCGCGCTGCGCCAGCGGCACGAGAAAGCGCGCGCCCTGGCGGGCTGTGTGCGGCTGGCGGACCTGCTGGAGGCCGAGCCGGACGTGGAGGCGCTGTCGTTCTACCCGCACCTGCTGGCGTGGGAGATCGCCCGTCTGCCCGCCAAGCACGCCGTCGTGCCGGTGGTCCTGCTGGACGGCTTCGAAGACGTCGGCGACCGCACCCACCGCGACCTGGAGCGCCTGGTCCAGCGCGTCGTCTGGCTCATGCCGAACGCCTTGTTCATCGTCACCGGCCGCTCCCGCCTGCAGTGGGCCGACTCCGCCCTGCAGGGCCAGCTCGACTACACCGGCCCCGCCGCCTGGCCCCACCTCGCCCCCGCATCCAGCCCGCTGCTGCCCGCGGCCCGCACCCCGGCCCCGGCCGCCGGACCGCGGCAGCTGCTGATCGGCGACTTCTCCCCGGAGGACTGCGAGGACTACCTCGCCCACCGCCTCACCCACGACGGCCGGCCCCTCATCCCCGCCCCCGTCCGCGCCGTCATCGCCCGCCGCTCCCACGGCCTTCCGCTCTACCTCGACCTCTCCGCCCTGCGCTTCCTGGAGATCCGCCGCACCCGCACCCCGGCCCCCGGCGACTTCGAAGCCGACTTCGCCGCCCTCGTCGCCCGCACGCTCCAGGACCTCACTGCGGACGAGCGGCACGTCCTGCGCGCCGCCGCCCTCCTGGACGCCTTCGACGTCCCCCTCGCCACCGCCGCCGCCGGCATGAGCCACGACGCGCCCGCCCTGCGCCTGGTCGAACGGCCTCTGGTGCGCGAAGACCCGACCGCGCTGTGGCCGTACCACCTGCACGCCCTGGTCCGCTCGACCCTGCGCGGCGCCGACGACCGCACCGACGACCGCTGGTCCGACCAGGACTGGCGGCGCGCCGCCGGCCGCGCCCACACCGCCCTCGGCGACCAGTGGAGCACCACCGCCGGTGACCGTGCCCTGCTGATCGGCTGCCTGCGCCAGGGCCTGCGCCTGGCCCGTGACCACCGCCTCAACCTCGGCTGGCTCGCCGCCGCGGCCTGGGCCTACGTCTCCGACTCAATCTGGGAACCCCTCGCCCCGCCCGCCCCCGCACCGGCCGGGCAGCCCGCCGTGGGCGGGCCGGGCGGCGTCGCCGTGCTGGACACCCCGGCCGACGCCCTGGTGGAGACCCTCAGCACGCTCGGTGCTCGCCAGCGCGAACACCGCACCCGCACCGCCGACCGCCTCACCCGCGTCATCGACAGCCGCCTGCTGCCCGAGGACCTGACCGACATGGCCCTCTACTACCGGGCCAAGGCCCACCGCGACCTCGGCCGCGGCGCCGCCTCCCGCCAGGGCATGCAGCAGGTCGCCGCCGGCACCACCCGTCTCGCCCCCGCCGCCCGCCGGGGCCTCGTCCACCTCGCCCGCCAGGGCGGCGACTTCCCCACCGCCCTGGCCGCCGCCCAGACCCTCGGCTGGGCCGGACGCCAGCACCGCGTCCTCGGCGACCTGTGGTGGGTCCACGCCGAGATGGACCAGGCCGCCGCCGCCTACCAGGCCGCACGCACCGACGCCGAACAGCACGCCGTCGCCGGCGAGACCGCCACCTCCCAGGCCCAGCTCGCCTTCGTCCGCGCCTTCACCGACCCCGAGACGGCCGACGACGACCTCGACCTCGCCGCCCGGCTCCTCGTCGGCCTCGACCTGCGCGCCACCACCCTCACCACCCGCATCGCCGCCCTGACCCGCGACGCCGGCACCGGCGGCCAGGACTTCCTCGACCGCGTGGCCCTGCTCGACGCCGAGGTCCGCGCCTCCGGCGTGCGCGCCGCCCGCACCACCCTCGCCCTCGCCGTGTGCTTCCACCACGCCGTCCTCGCCGACGACGCCGGCCTGGACACCGCGATCCGCGACCTCGACCAGCTCACCCGCGGCCACGACTACGCCTACTACACCGACATCGCCCACTTCATGGCCGGCCGCGACCTCCAGTTCCCCTCCGGCGCCCGCTGGTACGACGGCGACCAGGCCGTCCGGGAGCGGTGGCGCGCCCTCGTCACCGCCCGGAAAGCGCGAATTCGGTCCGGCGGCCGCTGACAGGCCCCGCTAAGGCCTGCTCTTCACCGCCTCCTGGACCCGCTCGACCGTGGCGAACCACGACTGGACCTTCCGGTCCACGAATCCGACCACCTGGATCATGTCCCGGCGTCGGGCGGCAAGGTCCTCGGTGTGGATCGGTTCGAGATGGGCGATGCGGTTGCGCAGCAAGTGAAGCCGCATCAGTGGCTTCTCCACGGCTTGCAGGTTCTGCTGGTTGGGGAAGGCGTGGCGCAGCGCGTGGACCCAGATGTTGTGGGTGTAGCGCTTGGCGACGAGGTAGCGCCAGAAGCCGAAGTTGAGCTGGGCGACGATGTCGTCGGCGGTGGGGGTCGGCACGGTGGTGATGCCTGTGCGTCGGCAACGCGCGCTTATCGCCTTCTGGGCCCGGTCCCGCGCGGTCGCGATGTCCCGGCACGCCTCGGTCGTCAGGTCCGGCGGGGGTGTGGTGAGCCAGCTGTCACCGCCGCGGTTCCGTTTGGCGTGCCAGGCCTCCAGTTCCCCGTGCAGGGCGTTGCGGACGACGACCTCCACCAGGTGGAGGGCCTCGTAGGTCGCGCCGGAGGCGGCCACGTTCCACTGGTACAGGCGCAGCGCGGCGTCGTGCGTTCCTGCGGCGGCGAGGTAGGGGCCGAAGCGCGGGGGCGACAGGCGCTGTTCCAGCAGCTGGGGCAGGGTCGTGGATTGATTCATGGTGGCAGACATCGTATTCTTGTCGCGAAGACCCGCCTGGCCTCTGCTTGCAAGCTACCGGGTTGCTGAACGTTAAAGCCTCCTGACCAGGTCGGGGGGCTTTTTCATTTGGGGGATGCGCTCCGGCGGCCGGTGCGTCACGATGACGCGATGAACGGCACCCAGGCGATGGTCGACTTCCTGCGCGAGCGGTATCGGCGCGAGATCAGTACGAGCAGAGGCATCCACGATGCGGTTGTCGACGGCCGGATACCGGCGTTGGGAGGCGACCGCGAGAAGCACGCCCGTTTCACGCTGCAGTCGGTGCACGAGGCGCAGTCGATGCTGGACCTGTTCGAGAACACCATCGTGGCCCACCTCGGAACGGCCGGCCCTATGGGCGCCATCGCCGAACAGCAGCTGCGGATCCTCGCTCGGCCGTTCATGTAACCGGCGGGACCGAACCTCGTCGGCCCCGTCTCCGAGAAGGGCCTTCACCGCGCCGGGCGGCTCCGAGTGGGCCTCGCCCTTTGGCCATCGCCGCTCCCGGGGCCAGCACCGCCGTCTTGGTCCGCAATCATGCGGCGCGTCTTGGCCGCCGATCCGCGGACGTCGCCGACTCCGGTGCCCGACGGCCGGACGGGAAGCCGCCGGCCAGCGCTGGCTGCCTGGCCGGCTGTCCGCTGTCACGGCCCTTCCCCGGTACTGCCAGGTCGCCTACGGTGGGTCCCCCCGAAGACCGGAGGTCCCCGTGCCGGAAGAACAGCCGACACCGAACTACCGCACCTACAGCTGGGAGGACGAGACCACCGGCACCCGCCACGTCGTCGCCTACGCGAGCGACGAGGAAGCCAGCGACGAACGCAAGGAACAGATGCGGGCCAGGGCACGCCGGGTCCTCACGGGACCGGTGGACGGGCAGGCGGGGCAGAACGCGAGGCCGGCACTGCGACTGGTGCGCGGCGACGGCTCCTGAACGGACTGCGGGTCCACGCCCCTTCGACGACCCGATCATCACCATCTCCTCGGCCGTCCGAGACACGGACCCGCAGCACAGCAAGGACCGTCTGCTCAGTCGACCCGCAGAACCCTGGAGACGTAGATCCGCGGCGGATCCTGGCCTTCGTCCACCACGTACTCCACCAGGCCCAGGTCCCGGCGCAGCGGCGCGGAGTGCATGCCGGGTCGGCCGGGGACGGGCATGCTCAGGTGGGGGAAGGGGTTCTCGCGCAGGTCGACGAGGAACGCCACGACGGCGGAGAACACGTCCGCTGGTGTGCCCGGGTCGCCGAGAAACTCCTCGACGGCCGGGGAGACGGTGATCGGGTCGTACTCGTCGTCCGGGAACCCGTTGTGGTCGCTCACTGGGCCCCGAGTCGGCGCAGGACGGCGGAGGCGGAGGTGCCGGGGGCGGTGCCGGCCTGGACGGCGGCGTGGATGCGGTCGCCCTCCGGGTCGCGGTAGAGCTCCGCTCGCAGCCACCAGCGCTTCAGGACGCCGCCGATCGTCTCGACGTCGGCCTCGCCCATCTCCCGGTAGAACTCCATCCTCTGCGCGGGCGGCAGGGCCGCGGCGACAGCGTCCTGGGTACGCGGGATGGGCTGCCGGCCGTCGTGGTGGCCGTGCAGGGGCGCTGCGCTCACAGTTCCTCCGGGCGTCTCGTGCGGGCGGGACCGGTACCAGTGTCCTCCCTCGGCGTCCTCGGTTGGTACCCGGGGTTCTGAGGGTGCCAGTCAGATCTGTCGGTCCGGGTCGGAGAAGGTCAGACCGCCGGGCGAGAGCCGACGACGGACCGGGGCTGGCACGGCCGCGGTCTCACCGGGCGGCTGGCGGAAATCGGCGCCCTGCTCAACCGGCAGCCGGCGCACGCCGGACTGGGCGGGCAGGAGCACGTCGGCGGCGGGCTCGGAGAAGGCGGGCAGCGAGAGGCTGCGACGGTCAGTCATGATCACCAGTGTCGCAGCCGGGCGGATGCGGGTGGGCCAGACCGCTATCACCGGTGGTAGGGGTCTGGCCCTGGCCATCAGGGCCAGACCGGCCCGTTGTTTCAGATCCCCAGAACAGAACGGTTAAGCCTCTGCTACCACTCTCTCCCGTCCCGAGGCAGGCCGGCCGCGATGGTCTGCGCTCCAACCTGCGGGAACAACACTGAGGCCCGCCGAAGCGGGCCTCAGTGCGGGCTGCGCCCGACGCCGGGTGGTGTGGGTGCAGAACGTTTCAGGGACGCAGAACGTTGCGGTTAACCCTGTGCTACCGGTCAGGCGGGCAGGCTCTCCGTCTGCCGGCTGTAGCGCTGCCGCCGGGCCTCGCGCAGCGACTCGGGATCGGACACCACGATCTCCGGGACGACCGCCAGGCGGTCCGACATCTTGCCGCCGGTGAAGACGGGGTGGAGCTGGTAGAGCGCGTCGTCGATCGGCCAGGCGAGCTTCGTACGCTCCAGGGCCCCGACCGCCTTGTTCACCGACGGGTGGGACAGGGCGAGCAGTTCTCCCATGTCCCGCTGGCTCAGGTTCACGGTGCCGAAGTCGGGGTCGAACCGGGCGAGGAACAGGTGCAGGAGCCGGTGAGCGCTGGCGGTCAGGTCGACCAGCGAGAGCACCTCCAACGCCTCCCGGCTGAGGACGACCGGGGCCGACGGAAGCGGGGCGATGTACGCCATGGTGCTGGTCCTTCCTGATCTCGGGGCTGCCGTGGCCGGCCGCCCGGGTGCGGGCTGGGCCTCAGACGGCGGCGGAGCGCTTGGGCTGGGCCGTCCGGCCGGACGCGCGCTTCATCGGCACGACGTTCTCCCCCACCGCGGCCTGCTTCGCCTTCTTCGCCTCGTCCTTGGCGGCGACGCGGATCTCGCGCCACTCCGCCGGGTGGTCGGGGCCCGGCAGCAGGAAGGTGTCGCCGACGGCGGCCAGCCACTCCTGCTGCACCCTCTCATGATCCCCCGAACCGATGGCGACCGTCAGGAAGGGGTTCAGCTGGAGCAGGCCGCGCCCGGCCGGGCGGATCCAGGGCAGGGAGGAGAAGTACTGCATCGCCTCGGAGACCGTGGCGGGCGACAGGCCGGTGCGGGACTGGAGGTCGCGCTGGGTGGTGCGGACGTAGCCGGGGGTGTTGGGGCGCTTCGGGGTGCCCGAGCCCATCCGCTGGAGCGAGAGCACCTTGCACCAGGTCTGGAACCAGCCTCCCGGGGCGCGCAGGCTGCCGAGCACCTCCAGCATGATCCGCGCGTCGGTGACGTAGCCGAGCACCGGGTCGCCGAGCGAGTCGTAACCGGACTCGAACTCGCGGGACTTGACCGTCTGCACGCGGACGATCACGTTGCCCTTGCGGTCGAGCTCGGTGATCACACGCTGACCCTTGGCGGGGAGCAGGCGGTCGGTCATCGCGGCACCCATCTCTGATCATGAATGGAACGATCAAGACGGTAGCACAGGCTTAACCACGTTGTTTCAGATTTCCAGAACGACACGGTCAAGTCGGTGCTACCGGGTGACTGCCGCCACGCGAGGGTCCGGCAGGGGCCGAGCGGGGAAGGTTTGTTTCAGAGACGCCTAACACCAGCGATCCCTCGTGTTTCAGATCTCTGAAACAGTCCTCGCCAAATAAGTGCAGGTCAGAGGCCGTTTTCGCGGATCTGCTTCTCATCAGTGACAGGAACCCACCGTCGTAACGCGCGCAACACGAGGTGCCGAACGCCCCCGAACTGCGGCTGCCGCTGGCGACTGGGGCATCCGGCGGGCCGGCTGTCCGTGCCGCTGCCGCCGCCCGGGCCGGGCACCGAGGCCGGCCTGCTGGCCTGGGCCGGTCGGCCTCACTGCGCCAGTCATGGAAGTCCGGCTGCCGCCGGACCCGGGCCTTGACGGCCCTTTCCATGCCTACGAGTTCCAGCGGTCGGTGTCCGTGCCCTACCGCTGCTGGCGCTGCGGCCCGGCGGCGGGCGCGGGCACTGGGTGGTCCCGGCCAGCGCTCCCAGGTCGTGAAGGTGGGCAACAAGGTGTTCGTCAGGTGGGTCGTGACGTCGGAACCGGGCTCGGTGGCGGGCAGTACGTGGCGCCGGGTGCAGGCCGGGTCGGCAGGCGGCCCCGCCCGGCACGGGCACCGGCCCGCCTCCTCGATGGCAACTGCCCAGTGCCGGACCGTCCACGGTCCGGCCGGTGCGGTGACGGGCTGACGGCGGGGCCGGCCACGGCCCTGACGGCGGATCCGGCGGCGCAGGGCAGACACCTCACGCAGTCGAGGGGTCAAGTTGATCTCCGCAGGGCTTCGGATGACTCGAACACAGTTGATCTCCCCGGGGCCGGTGCTTGCGCTCG
>NZ_JBSHAP010000122.1:0-27470 GCF_053611565.1 Kitasatospora sp. NPDC054795 | reverse complement strand
CTCCGGGGGCTGGATGATTTTCAGACTGCCGACCCTGTGGGTGGGGCGCTGGGCGTCGTTGGCAGTCTGAAAATCACCCGTCACGCCCCTCTCCGCACCCACCCCCTGCGCCGCCCCCTTCCGCAGCGCGTCCCTCTCGCGGGGAGGGGCACCTTTCGCGCTGGGGGTGGTTCGGGGTGCTCTCGGGGGCGGGGGGTGCTCCTCTCGCTGGGGAGTGAGGGAGGAGGGAGGGGTGGGTGGGCGCTGAACGTGGGTTGGGGCGGGGGAAATGCGGAACCGCCGCCCCGCGGGGAGCCCGGCGGCGGTTCGGGGGTGGTGCGGGTCAGGCCTTGCGGAGCTGGAAGGCGAGGCCGAGGGAGTCGTCCGCGAAGGTCTCGGAGTCCCAGTCGGCCGCACCGGCGGCGAAGTCGGTGGCGAGGACCTCCTCGGCGACGAGGGGGCCGTGCTCGGCGATGGCTTCGGCGGTCTCCTCCGAGGTGGCGCGCCAGCGCAGGACGATGCGGTCGGCGACGTCCAGGCCGGAGTTCTTGCGGGCCTCCTGGATCTGGCGGATGGCGTCGCGGGCGATGCCGAGCCGCTTGAGCTCCGGGGTGATGGCCAGGTCGAGGGCGACGGTGGCGCCGGACTCGTTGGCGACGGCCCAGCCCTCGCGCGGGGTCTCGGTGATGATCACCTCGTCGGGGGAGAGGGTGATCGGTTCACCGTTCAGTTCGACGGAAGTGGTGCCCGAGGCGCGCAGGTCGGCGGCGAGCTGCGCGGCGTTCGCGGCGGCGACCGCCTTGGCGACGTCCTGGACACCCTTGCCGAAACGCTTGCCCAGCGCGCGGAAGTTGGCCTTGGCGGTGGTGTCGACGAGCGAGCCGCCCACTTCGGCGAGGGATTCGAGGGTGGCGACGTTGAGTTCCTCGGCGATCTGCGCGCGCAGGTCGGCGGGCAGCTCCTCCCAGCCCTGGGCGGCGACCAGCGCGCGCGAGAGCGGCTGACGGGTCTTCACACCGGACTCGGCGCGGGTGGCCCGGCCCAGCTCGACCAGGCGGCGGACCAGCGCCATGTGCCGGGAGAGCTCGGTGTCGATCAGCGACTCGTCGGCCTCCGGCCAGGTGGCCAGGTGCACCGAGGCCGGGGCCTCCGGGGCGACCGGGACGACCAGGTCCTGCCAGACCCGCTCGGTGATGAACGGGGTGAGCGGGGCCATCAGGCGGGTGACCGTCTCCAGTGCCTCGTGCAGCGTGGCGAGCGCGGCGGCGTCGCCCTGCCAGAAGCGGCGGCGGCCGCGGCGGACGTACCAGTTGGACAGGTCGTCGACGAAGCCCGACAGCAGCTTGCCGGCGCGCTGGGTGTCGTACGCCTCGTAGGCCGCGTCGACCTCGCGGACCAGGGTGTTCAGCTCGGAGAGCACCCAGCGGTCCAGCTGCGGACGGTCGGCCGGGGCCGGGTCGTTCGCCGAGGGCGCCCAGTTCGAGGTGCGGGCGTACAGGGCCTGGAAGGCGACGGTGTTCCAGTAGGTGAGGAGGGTCTTGCGGACCACCTCCTGGATGGTGCCGTGGCCGACCCGGCGGGCCGACCAGGGCGAGCCGCCGGCCGCCATGAACCAGCGGACGGCGTCGGCGCCGTGCTGGTCCATCAACGGGATCGGCTGGAGGATGTTGCCCAGGTGCTTGGACATCTTGCGGCCGTCCTCGGCCAGGATGTGGCCCAGGCAGACGACGTTCTCGTAGCTGTTCCTGTCGAACACCAGGGTGCCGACCGCCATCAGCGTGTAGAACCAGCCGCGGGTCTGGTCGATCGCCTCGGAGATGAACTGCGCCGGGTAGCGCTTCTCGAACAGCTCCTTGTTCTGGTACGGGTAGCCGTACTGGGCGAAGGGCATCGAGCCCGAGTCGTACCAGGCGTCGATGACCTCGGGCACGCGGGTGGCGGTGCCGCCGCAGCCGCGGCAGGCGAAGGTCACCGCGTCGATGTACGGGCGGTGCGGGTCGAGGCCGCTCTGGTCGGTGCCGGTGAGCTCGGACAGCTCGGCCAGCGAGCCGACGCAGGTGAGGTGGCCCTCCTCGCAGCGCCAGATCGGCAGCGGGGTGCCCCAGTAGCGGTTGCGGCTGAGCGCCCAGTCGATGTTGTTGTTCAGCCAGTCGCCGAAGCGGCCGTGCTTGACCGTGTCCGGGAACCAGTTGGTGGCCTCGTTCTCGCGGATCATCGCGTCCTTGACGGCGGTGGTCCGGATGTACCAGGACGGCTGCGCGTAGTAGAGCAGCGCGGTGTGGCAGCGCCAGCAGTGCGGGTAGCTGTGCTCGTACGGCAGGTGACGGAAGAGCAGGCCGCGCTCCTTGAGGTCCGCGACCAGGGCCTCGTCGGCCTTCTTGAAGAACTGGCCGCCGACCAGCGGGACCTCGGGGGCGAAGGTGCCGTCGCCGAGCACCGGGTTGACCACCGGCAGGCCGTACTTGCGGCAGGTCGCGAGGTCGTCCGCGCCGAAGGCGGGGGACTGGTGGACGATGCCGGTGCCGTCCTCGGTGGTGACGTAGTCGGCGTTGAGGACGTAGTGGGCGTTCTCGATCTCGACCAGGTCGAAGGGGCGGCGGTAGGCCCAGCGCTCCATCTCGGCGCCGTTGAAGGACTCGCCGGTGGTCTCCCAGCCCTCGCCGAGCGCCTTGGCGACCAGCGGCTCGGCGACGACCAGCTGCTCCTCGCCGTCGGTGGCCACCACGTAGGTGACCTCCGGGTGGACGGCGGCGGCGGTGTTGGAGACCAGGGTCCACGGGGTGGTGGTCCACACCAGCAGGGCGGCCCGGCCGGCCAGCGGGCCGCTGGTGAGCGGGAAGCGGACGAAGACCGAGGGGTCGACCACGGTCTCGTAGCCCTGGGCCAGCTCGTGGTCCGACAGGCCGGTGCCGCAGCGCGGGCACCAGGGGGCGACCCGGTGGTCCTGGACCAGCAGGCCCTTGTCGAAGATCTGCTGGAGCGACCACCAGACGGACTGGACGTACGACGGGTCCATCGTCCGGTAGGCCTCGTCGAGGTCGACCCAGTAGCCCATGCGGGTGGTCAGCTCGGCGAAGGCGTCGGTGTGGCGGGTCACCGAATCGCGGCACTTGGCGTTGAACTCGGCGATGCCGTACGCCTCGATGTCCTGCTTGCCGGAGAAGCCCAGCTCCTTCTCGACGGCGAGCTCGACCGGCAGGCCGTGGCAGTCCCAGCCGGCCTTGCGGGCGACGTGGTAGCCCTTCATGGTCCGGAAGCGCGGGAAGACGTCCTTGAAGACGCGGGCCTCGATGTGGTGGGCGCCCGGCATGCCGTTGGCGGTGGGCGGGCCCTCGTAGAACACCCACTCGGGGCGGCCCTCGGACTGCTCCAGGCTGCGCTGGAAGATCTTGTTGTCCTGCCAGAAGGACAGGATCTGGTGCTCCAGGGCAGGCAGATCCACCTGCGCGGGGACGGGGTTGTAGGAGCTGGCCATCGCGGCGTCTACCTCCGGTGGATGCGGGACTGGATCCTCCGGAGGGACGAGACGGCCAGGCCGTCCCGCGGTACCACCCTCCTTGGCCGCGGTGCTGCGTTCGCGGCCCTCTTGTTTGGGCTTGCTGCCGGGTCTAGTGGGCCACCGCGGCATCGCGGCGGCCGTTCTTCCGGCGGCTCCGGGGTGATCTTCCCGTCGTGCACACCCCCGGGCTCGCACCGTCCCCGGGTCGCTGGTGGCTGCGTACGTCGGTACTCGTCCCATCTGCGCCTTGCACGGCCAGTGTATCGGCCGGGCGCGCCGGTTTGTCCAAACCGTTTCCCGGTGGGCGGTCCGGAGCACTCCGGGGGCGCTTCGGGAGCGTTCCGGGGGCGTTCGCCGAGGGAGGTTAGCCGGAGTCGATCTGGGCACAAATCTCTGAGCGCACGGGGCGTGACGGTTGGGACGGCTGCCTGGGTGGGAACGTTATGAGGCGTCGGTATGTCATGTTGTGACCGGTTTTGATCGGGATTATCGTTCCGGCACTGGAAGCCGCCGGGAACCGGCGGCTCGATTCGTTCGTAGATGGGGTCGAAAGCCATGGCTGAGAAGGGAACCGGCGCGGGCACCGCCACCAAGCGGGCACGCAAGGCCGTGGCGGTCGACCCAGGGGAGGGGCCTGTGACCACTACCGCACCGAAGAGCAGCACCGACACCGTCACCGCGCCGCGCGGCGCCGAGTCGGTGGACCCGGCCACGCTGCCGGTCCGGCCCGGCGAGGACCCGTGGACCGCCGAGGAGGTCCACGAGCTGCACGACGAGCTGATCAGCGACCTGGACCGGCTCCGGACCGAGATCGGCGCCGCCGAGGCGGCCATCTCCGGCCTGATGCGCGACTCCAACGACGGAGCCGGCGACGACCAGGTGGACGCCGGTACGAAGAACATCTCGCGGGAGAGCGAGCTGGCGCTGGCCAACAACGCGCGGGACAGCCTGGCCCAGACCGAGCGCGCGCTGGATCGGCTGGAGGGCGTCGGCTTCGGCACCTGCGAGTCCTGCGGGCAGGCCATCGGCAAGGCCCGGATGCAGGCCTTCCCCAGGGCGACGCTCTGCGTGCAGTGCAAGGCCAAGCAGGAACGCCGCTGAACCGGGCGACCGGAGCGCCGCGGGGGGTCGGGCTTGCCGTACGCTCGACCCCGTAACGTCGCCCGAGTAACGTCGCCTGACGCGTTCGTGAACGCGGGCAGGCTGTCACCGGCCCACCACCCTCCCCCTCCTGCGGACCGGGGGAGCTCCATCGGCAGCGGAGCGGATCATCAGCACGCAAGGTTCCCCCCAGACCCGGGACGACGCCGTCCCGTCCCCCGCCGATGCCGTGGAGGTGCCCGTGGCGGAGCCGACCGGGGCGTCCGTGGGCGACGCGGGGACCGAGAAGTCCAAGGGCCGGCGCCGGGTCGGAGTGCTGCTGGTCGTGGCGGTGCTCGCCTTCCTGATCGACCTGGGCAGCAAGCTGCTGGTGGTCGCCCGGCTGGAGAACCACGCGGCGATCAAGGTGATCGGGGACGTGGTCACCTTCCAGGTGATCCGTAACTCGGGCGCGGCCTTCGGGATGGGGCAGGCGCTGACCGTCGTCTTCACGATGATCGCCTCCGCCGTCATCGTGGTGATCTGGCGGATCGCGCGCCGCCTGTACAGCCTGCCCTGGGCGATCGCGCTCGGGCTGCTGCTCGGCGGGGCGCTCGGCAACCTCACCGACCGGCTGTTCCGCGCGCCCGGCGTCTTCCGCGGGCATGTGGTGGACTTCATCTCCGTCCAGCACTTCGCGGTCTTCAACCTCGCGGACTCGGCGATCGTCTGCGGCGGAATCCTGGTCGTGCTGCTCTCCTTCCGGGGCAGCAACCCGGACGGGACGCTCCACCAG
The DNA here is from genome assembly GCF_053611565.1 of Kitasatospora sp. NPDC054795. Taxonomy (NCBI): domain Bacteria; kingdom Bacillati; phylum Actinomycetota; class Actinomycetes; order Kitasatosporales; family Streptomycetaceae; genus Kitasatospora; species Kitasatospora sp. NPDC054795. Next base: position 22,116 of record NZ_JBSHAP010000122.1, on the reverse strand, counting down.
CAGGCCGACAAGGCGGAGAAGACGGAGCATGCCGAGAAGTAGCCCCGGCCACCGGCGGGCGGGGGCAGGGCCGCGTTTCCGGCATACTCGTACGGGTGAGTACCGCAGCGCAGATCCGCAGCCTCCCCGTTCCCGACGGCCTGGAGGGCGAGCGCCTCGACGCCGCCCTGGCCCGGATGTTCGGCTTCTCCCGGACCAAGGCCGCCGAGCTGGCCGCCGACGGCAAGGTGACGCTCGACGGCGCCGAGGCCGGCAAGTCGGACCGGGTGACCGCCGGCTCCTGGCTGGAGGTCGAGATCCCGGCCCCGGCCGCGCCCGTGCGGATCGTCGCCGAGGCGGTCGAGGGCATGCGCATCGTCCACGACGACGAGGACATCGTGCTGGTCGACAAGCCGGTCGGCGTTGCCGCGCACCCCAGCCCGGGCTGGACCGGCCCCACCGTGATCGGCGGGCTGGCCGCGGCCGGGTACCGGATCTCCACCTCGGGCGCCGCCGAGCGCCAGGGCATCGTGCACCGGCTGGACGTCGGCACCTCCGGGCTGATGGTGGTCGCCAAGTCCGAGCGCGCCTACACCGACCTCAAGCGGCAGTTCCACGACCGGATCACCGAGAAGCGCTACCACACCCTGGTGCAGGGCCACCCGGACCCGATGAGCGGGACGGTGGACGCGCCGATCGGCCGGCACCCCAGCTCGGACTGGAAGTGGGCCGTCACCCGGGACGGCAAGCCGTCCGTCACCCACTACGACCTGATCGAGGCGTACCGGGCCGCGTCGCTGCTGGCGATCAAGCTGGAGACCGGGCGCACCCACCAGATCCGCGTCCACATGTCCGCGCTGCGGCACCCCTGCGTGGGCGACCTGACGTACGGCGCCGACCCGACGCTGGCCAAGCGGCTGGGTCTGACCCGGCAGTGGCTGCACGCGGTGTCGCTCGGCTTCGAGCACCCGGCGGACGGGCAGTGGGTCGAGTTCTCCAGCGAGTACCCGGAGGACCTCAGGAAGTCGCTGGACATCATCGCGGCGGAGAGCTGAGGTGGCAGCTGCCGCCGTCCGGATCGCCGAGGGGGAGGCGGACCTGGAGCTCGTGCGGGCCGTCCGGCGCGAGGTCTTCGTCGTCGAGCAGAACGTGCCGGAGGAGCTGGAGTACGACGAGTACGACGCGACCTCGGTGCACCTGCTGGCCCTCGGGGCCGACGGGGCCGCGCTGGGGACGGCGCGGCTGATCTTCGGGGAGCAGGCGCGCGAGCTCACCGGCGGTGTCGAGGGGCGCGTGCTGCTCGGGCGGCTCGCGGTCGTCGTGGCGGCCCGGGGGACGGGCCTCGGGGCGGTGCTCGTACGGGCGGTCGAGGCCGCGGGAGTCGAGCGCGGCGCCGTGGAGGTCGAGTTGCACGCGCAGGTGGGGGCGCTCGGGTTCTACGAGCGGCTGGGGTACGTGGCCGAGGGGCCCGTGTACGACTCCGCGGGCATCCCGCACCGGACGATGACGCGGATGCTGTAGCTGCAGGCGTTCCGGGCGGACGGCGCCGCACCTCCGGGGGCGGGTTCCCGCCGGTCGCCCTTCGCTTCGCGCGGTTCCCCGTGCCCCGGTCGGGGTGCGGGGAACTCTTGCTTTCGGGGCGGGGCGGGGCGGGGCGGTGGGGGTGGCTGCTTCCGGCGCGGTCGCGGGCGCGGCTCAGCCTTCGGTGGTGCGCAGGCGGGGGAGGGCGTGGGGGTGCTCGTCGCGCAGGTGGGCGATGAGCTGTTCGCGGATGTCGAAGCGGAGCCGGGCGGCGTCGTCCGGGGTGCGGGCCGTCATGGTGGCGCGGACGACGATGGTGCTGGGCGTGGTGTCGGTGACGTGCAGGGCCCACTCGTCGCCGTCCCACAGCGGGTGCCGGTCCAGGCGGGCGCGCAGGACGGCGCGCAGCTCCTCCATCGGGGTGGTGTGGTCGAGGTGGAGCAGCACGGCGGCGAGCAGGCCGGGGTCGCGGCGGGTCCAGTTCTCGAAGGGCTTGTTGACGAAGTAGGAGACCGGGACGACCAGCCGGCGGTAGTCCCAGAGCCGGACCACCAGGTAGGTGAGGGTGATCTCCTCGACGGTGCCCTGCTGGCCGTCCACCACCACGGTGTCGCCGATCCGGACGGTGTCGCTGAAGGCGATCTGGAGGCCGGCGAAGAAGTTGCCCAGGGTGCTCTGGGCGGCGATGCCGGCCACGATGCCGATGACGCCCGCCGAGGCGAGCAGGCTGGCGCCGACGGTGCGCATGGCGGAGAAGGTCAGCAGCATCACGGCCGCCGTGACCACGACGATCAGCGCGCCGGCCACCCGGCGGAGCATGCCGATCTGGGTGCGCGCCCGCTGGATCCGGGCCGGGTCGTCGACGCGGGTCTCGTAGCGGCTGAGCAGCGCCTCCAGGAGGGCGGCCACCACGCGGACGGTGAGCCAGCCCAGCGAGGCGAGCAGGAACAGCAGGAGCAGGTGCTGGGCGCCGGCGTCGCCCTTCAGGTGGAAGATCCGCTGGAGCGGTCTGGCCGCGAGCAGCAGGGCCGACACCACGGAGAGCTGGAGCGGGATCCGGCAGCGGCGCAGCAGCGGCCAGACCGGTGCCGAGGGGTTGCGGGCCGCGATCCGCTGGAGGGCCTGGTCGACGATCCAGCCGATCGCCAGGGTGGCGGCGACGGTGGCGAGCAGCGAGATCAGCGGCCAGGGCATGCGCCGTACGATACTCGGGCACAGTGGTGCGAACCGGGCGAAATGGTGTGGCGGCTTTATCGGACACCTACCCGGACGGCGGATACGATCAGCGCCCATGGAGTTCGGTGGGGCATGGCGTCGCTGGCGCGCCCGGGGAACAACGGTCGGACGCAGGCTGCTGGCCGGGGCGGTGGCCCTGGTGGCGGTGGCCGCGGCCGGCACCGCGACGGTGGCGTCCGGCGGTGAGCGGGCGGTCCACCAGGAGGACCGTTTCCTCAGCATGCCGGAGACACCCGGCAGCACCCAGCAGGTCCAGCTGGACACCTCCTTCTTCACCGCCGGCGGCGGTCCGCGCCCGGCGGTGCTCCTGGCGCACGGCTTCGGCGGTTCCAAGGAGGGCGAGCGCGAGCGCGCCGAGCAGCTGGCCCGGCAGGGGTACGCGGTACTGACCTGGTCGGCGCGCGGCTTCGGCCACTCGGGCGGCAGGATCGGGCTGAACGCGCCGGACCGCGAGGTCGAGGACGTCAAGCACCTGGTGGACTGGCTGGCCCAGCGGCCCGAGGTGCAGCTGGACGCCGCCGGCGACCCGAAGGTCGGCATCACCGGCGCCTCGTACGGCGGCGCGGTCTCGCTGCTGGCCTCCGCCTACGACCACCGGATCGACGCCGTCGCCACCCAGATCACCTGGTGGAACCTGGCCGACGCGCTGTTCCCGCAGGGCGTCCAGGGCTCGGGCGCGGCGGACGGCGTGTTCAAGAAGCTGTGGGCCGGGATCTTCTTCACCACCGGCTCGGCCGGGGACCTCGGGCCCTCCGGGGAGGTGCCGCGGGAGGGCGGCGGGCCGAAGCCGACGGCGGACGGGCCGGTCGGCTGCGGGCGGTTCCTGGACTCGCTCTGCCGGATGTACGACCGGGTCGCCACCGCCGGGCACGCCGATCCGGAGGCCGTCGCGCTGCTGGAGCGCTCCAGCCCGTCCTCGGTGGCGGCGCAGCTCAAGGCACCCACGCTGGTGGTGCAGGGGCAACAGGACTCGCTGTTCCCGCTGGACCAGGGCGACCGCATCGCCAAGGCGGTGGCCGCCAACGGCGCGCCGGTCGCGGTGGACTGGTTCGCCGGCGGACACGACGGCGGGACGGACACCAGCGCGCGGGTCGACGACCGGGTGACGGCCTGGTTCGACCACTACCTGAAGGGGGACGGCAACGACACCGGCGCCGCCTTCCGGGTCACCCGCACCGGCGGGGTCGACTCGACCGGCTTCCAGGCCGTGCTGCGCGGAGCCACCGCCGACCGGTACCCGGGGCTGGGCGGAACCGGCTCGCGCACCGTCGAGCTGACGGGCGGCGAGCAGACCCTCGCCAACCCTCCCGGCGGTGCGCCGCCCGGGATCTCGACCCTGCCGGGCATCGGCGCACTCAGCCAGGCGGCCTCGCTGGGCGCCGGGCTCTCACTGGACTTCCCCGGGCAGAACGCCGCCTTCGACTCGGCGCCGCTGGACTCGCCGCTGCACCTGACCGGGCAGCCGACCGTGCCGGTACGGGTGACGGCGGACCGGCCGGACGCGGTCCTGTTCGCGAAGCTGTACGACGTCGGGCCGGACGGCAAGGCGGTGCTGCCGCAGCAGCTCGCCGCCCCGCTGCGGGTCACCGGCGCGGACGCCGGGCAGACCGTCACGGTCGCGCTGCCGACCGTGGACCACACCTTCCCCACCGGGCACCGGGTGCGACTGGTGCTGGCCGCCACCGACCTCGCCTACGCCTCGCCGGTCGAGCCGGCCACCTACCGGGTGGCACCGGCCGGAGCGCTCACCGCGCCGACCGTCGCCGAGCTGGTCACCGAGGCGGCTCCGCTGCCCTCGCGCACCTGGCTGCTGCCGGTGATCGCCGTCCTGGTGGCCGCGGCCCTGGTGCTGGCGCCGCGGCTGCGCCGCCGCCGGGCCGCCGGGCCCGCCTTCGACCCGGAGCTGGCCGCGGTGCCGCTGCGGATCAGCGGGCTGAGCAAGCGCTACAAGGGCGCCCAGGACCGCTACGCCGTACGGGAGCTGGGCTTCCGGGTGGAGCAGGGACAGGTGCTCGGCCTGCTCGGGCCGAACGGTGCCGGCAAGACCACCACCTTGCGGATGCTGATGGGACTCATTCGGCCGGACGCCGGGGAGATCCGGATCTTCGGTCACCTGGTGCGGCCCGGCGCGCCCGTGCTCTCGCGGGTCGGGGCGTTCGTGGAGGGCGCGGGCTTCCTGCCGCACCTCACCGGGCGGGCCAACCTGCGGCTGTACTGGCAGGCGACCGGACGGCCGGAGGCCGACGCCCGCTTCGACGAGGCGCTGGCCATCGCCGGGCTCGGCGAGGCGCTGGACCGCGCGGTGCGGACGTACTCGCAGGGCATGCGGCAGCGGCTGGCGATCGCGCAGGCGATGCTCGGGATGCCGGACCTGCTGATCCTGGACGAGCCGACCAACGGGCTGGACCCGCCGCAGATCCGTGAGATGCGCGAGGTGATGATCCGGTACGCGGCCGGCGGGCGGACCGTGATCGTGTCGAGCCACCTGCTGTCCGAGGTCGAGCAGAGCTGTACGGACCTGGTGGTGATGGACCGCGGGCAGCTGGTCACGGCCGGCCCGGTCGGGGACATCGTGGGCGCCGGCGAGCTGCTGATGATCGGCATCGCCGGGCCGTACGACCCGGTGCCGGTGGTCGAGAAGGTCGCCGCGCTCGCCGGGGTCGGCTCGGTGGAGGCCGTCGACGGCGGCCTGCTGGTGCGCCTGGACGGACTGGCGGCCAGCACGCTGCTGGCCGAACTGGTGCGGCTGGAGGTACCGGTGGAGAGCGCCGGGCCGCAGCGCCGCCTGGAGGACGCGTTCCTGTCGTTGATCGGAGGTGGAGCGTGAGCGTCGCCCCGAAGGACCACACCGAGTCGAAGGACCGTGCCGAGTCGATGGACCGTGCCGAGGACCGCGCCGAGTCGAAGGGCCGTGCCGAGTCGAGGGACCACGCCGAGGGGTACCGGGCGAGCCGGACGCTGCCGCTGCGGGTGGAGGCGATGCGGCAGCTGCGCCGGCGCCGCACGATGGTGATCGGCGGGGTACTGGCCGCCATGCCGTTCGTCCTCCTGGCCGCGTTCCAGATCGGCGGCACCCCGGGCCGTCCGGGCCGGACCAGTTTCATCGAGCTGGCCACCGCCTCGGGGCCCAACTTCGCGGTCACCATGCTGTTCGTCGGCACCGGCTTCATGCTGGTCATCCCCGTCGCGCTGTTCTGCGGGGACACCGTCGCCTCCGAGGCCAGCTGGTCCTCGCTGCGCTACCTGCTGGCCGCGCCGGTGCCCCGGGCCCGGCTGCTGGCCCGCAAGTTCGCCGTCGGCCTGGCGTTCTCGGCGGTGGCGGTGGTGATGCTGCCCGCGATCGGGCTGGTCGTCGGCACCGCCGCGTACGGCTGGGGCGACCTCGAACTGCCCGCCGGGGTCAGCCTGCCGGCCGGGCAGGCGCTGCCCCGGATCGCCATCGCGGTGGCCTTCGTCCTCCTGAGCGAGACCGTGATCGCGGCGCTCGCCTTCTGGCTCTCCACCGCGACGGACGCGCCCCTGGGCGCCGTCGGCGGCGCGGTGTTCGCCTCGATCATCACCGGGGTGCTGGACGCCGTCACCGCGCTGGGCGACCTGCGGGAGTGGCTGCCGGCGCACTGGCAGTACTCCTGGGCGGACGCCCTGCAGCCGCAGCTGGAATGGGGCGGCATGGTGCAGGGCGTCTCGCTGTCGCTCTCGTACGCGGCGGTGCTGCTGGCGCTGGCGTTCCGGGGGTTCGCGCGCAAGGACGTGGTGTCGTAGGCGTGCGGTGGGGCACCGGCCGGGCATGCGGGATCATGGGTGGGTAGCTGACCTCGCTGGTGAAGGACCCGAACCGTGGCCCAGATCGTCCTCTTCCACTCCGCCTACGGGCTGCGCCCCGCTGTGCGCGCCGCCGCCGAGCGGCTGCGCGCCGCCGGGCACACCGTGCACACGCCGGACCTGTTCGACGGGCGGACCTTCGAGTCCGTCGAGGAGGCGCAGGAGTTCCAGGAGGAGCTCGGCGGCCGTGACGAGCTGCTGCGGCGGGCGGTGACCGCGGCCGCGCCGGTCTCCGAGGGCGGGCTGGTGTACGCCGGCTTCTCGCTCGGCGGCGCGGTGGCGCAGAACCTGGCACTGGCCGACGAGAAGGCCCGCGGGCTGCTGCTCCTGCACGGCACCTCGGACCTGCGGGAGGACGCGGCCACCGAGATCCCGGTGCAGCTGCACATCGCGGAGCCGGACCCGTTCGAGCCGGAGGACTGGCTGAACGCCTGGTACCTGCGGATGCGGCGGGCCGGGGCCGAGGTGGAGGTGCACCGCTACCGGGGCGCCGGGCACCTGTTCACCGACCCGGAGCTGCCGGACTACGACGAGGAGGCGGCCGAGCGGGCCTGGGCGGCGTCGCTGGACTTCCTCGCGGAGCTGGACGGCTGACGGCTGACGGCTGACGGAGGGTCGGAGCACGGACCCGCCCGCCCGGACGGGAATCCGGGCGAGCGGGAGTCCGGGCGGGCGGGGCGGCGGCGGGCGGGGTCAGGCCGGCTTGGGCTTGATCATCGCGAAGGGGGCGCCCTGCGGGTCGGCGACGACGGTCATCCGGCCGGCCACCATGTCGAAGGGCGGGGCCAGGACGGTGCCGTTGCGCTTGACCAGGGCGTCCACGGTGGAGTCGACGTCGTCGACCGCGAAGTAGGTCAGCCAGTGGGGCGGGGTGCCGGGCGGGTCGTTGGCGAGCAGGGTGGCGCCGCCCACCGCCTTGCCGCCGACCTGCAGCACCCAGTACGAGTCCACGCCCGGCATCGGCTCGATCTCGATGCCGAACGCCTCGCCGTAGAAGGCGGTGGCGGCCGGGATGTCGTTGGTGTGCAGCTCGTTCCAGGTCAGCGCGCCGGGCTCGTTGACGACCTGGGCGCCGAAGAACCCGCCCGGCTGCCAGACGCCGAACACCGCGCCCTGCGGGTCGGCCGCGATCAGCATCCGGCCCAGGTCGCCGACATCCATGACCGGGACGAGCAGGGTGCCGCCGGCGGCGACGATCGCGTCCTGGGTGGCCTGGGCGTCGGTGCTGGCCAGGTAGCTGGTCCAGACGGTCGGCGGCTCCGGCATCCCTTCGGGGGCCGATGCCGTGCCGATGCCGGCCGCGGCCTTGCCGTCGAGCGTGCAGACGGCGTAGCCGCCGAATTCGGCCGGGCCGGGCTGCCCCTGCCAGCCCAGGAGGTCGCGGTAGAAGTCCAGTGCGGCCTGCTGGTCCTTGGCCATCAGGTCGACCCAGCACGGGGTGCCGGTCGCGTACGGGGTGGTGACTTCGGGCATGATCGCCCTTTCTGGTGAGGGGTCCCTGCCGGTCACCATCTCCTCGTGCACCGCGGTCCGCCACTCGACACACCGCCGCGGCCGCCGGCCCGGGCGGGGGCCAGGGCGGGGGCCAGGGCGCAGACGTCCCCGATGGCCGTACAGGTGCGCCCGTTCGGCGTACGGTCGACGTATGGACGCACAGGCGCGACTGCTCTCCGTCAACGTCGGCAGGCCCCGGCCGAACCCGTGGAAGAAGGACCTCGGGTTCACCGGCATCGACAAGCGCCCGGTGGACGGCCCGGTCGCGGTGGCCGCACCGGGCCCCCGGGGCACGGGCGCGGTCGCCCTGGCCGGGGACCGGGTGTACGACGTGAAGCACCACGGCGGCGACGACCAGGCGGTCTACGCCTACGCCCGGGAGGACCTGGACGGCTGGCAGACGGAGCTGGGCCGGCAACTGGCCGACGGCTCCTTCGGCGAGAACCTGACCACCACGGGCCTGGACGTGAACGACGCGCTGATCGGGGAACGCTGGCGGATCGGCCCGGACGTCGTCCTGGAGGTGTCCTGCGCGCGCATCCCCTGCGGCACCTTCCAGGGCTGGCTGGCGAGGGAGGGCTGGATCCGGCGCTTCACCGAGGCGGCCCTGCCGGGCGCCTACCTGCGGGTGGTCGCACCGGGCGAGCTGCGCGCCGGGGACGCGGTGGAGGTGGTGCACCGTCCGGACCACGACGTCACGGTGGCCCGGTCGTTCCGCGCGGTGACGACCGAACCGGAGCTGCTGCCGGGCCTGTTGGCGGTGGAGGCGTTCCCGGAGGAGATCAGGGAGCTGGTGCGCCGGAGGGTCCGGGCATAGGGCATGTCCTCCAGCTCGCGTCCGCGGGGCACCGCCGGTGTCGGTGGGTGCGGCTAGCGTGAGCGCACGTGGGCAGCTGGGCTGACACCGGGGGGATCGATGGAGAACGCGCCGGACCACGGCCGGACCGTGCGGAACGGTTCGCTGGCGATGATCGGCCTGGGGGTCCTGCTGTTCGTCCTCAGCCTGGTCTACCTGATACCGCACGACATGGGGGTGACGTCGGATCTGCGCAGTCGCGGCGTCCATGTCCCGGCGGTCGTCACCGAGTGCGTGGAGGTGAGCGGGCCGCAGGACAACCCGGCGGGCAACTCCGAGTGCCGGGTGCGGTTCACGACGTCCGAGGGGGCGTCCGTCGAGACCCGACTCGCCTACGTCACGGGCACCGTCAAGGCCCGTGACACCGTGACGGTGGTGTACGACCCCCGGCACACCGACACCGCCGCCCTCGCTTCGAGCATCGGTTTCTGGGACTCACTGGTCCGGAACGTGCTCGACGTGGTCGCGCTGGTCGCGTCGGTGGTCATGGTCCTGCTGGGCCTCGCGGTCCATCTCGCGTACCGCCGGTTCACCCGGGCGCGCAGCCGGCCGGGGGCGACGTGACGCCCCCGCCCCCTCGCCCGGGGCGGGCGAGGGGGCGCGAGTGGTGTGAAGCGTCAGGCGTGGTGGTCGAATTCGCCGGCCTTGACGGCTTGGAGGAGCGAGGCGAGGGCGCTGGGGGTGGCGCGGAGGATGAGGTGGCCCTCGTCGGACTCGCGGAGTTCGACCAGGCTGACGGCCTTGCGGACCTCCACGCACTCACTGCCGTTCCCGCTGAAGGATGACTTCTGCCACTCGGTGTAGGTCATGTTCGGCCTTTCATAGGCTCTGTGCGATCTTGCGAATCAGGCTACGAGACTTGCTCTCGCTCAGCGCCATCGATTCGGTGCGGGCGAAGATGGACCGATAGCTCGTGAGTTCGTTGATGGCATCCATGTAGACGGGGCCGCGGGAGGACTCGATCTCCACCGTGTCGAGCTCCGGCACCTTGCCGGATGCGTAGGTGAGGTTCTCAACAGCTCCGGGGAAGGTGCCGACGTCGAACGGTACGACTCGGATGGTCATCCACGGCTGCGCGGAGTTTTCGAGCAGGGAAGCGAGCTGCTCCCGGAGGATCTCGGTGCCGCCGAAGCGGGTCCACAGTGCCGATTCATAGATGAAGAAGGTCATCGGCTTCTGATCGCGTCGCAGATCCGCCTTGCGATGCATTCTGAACGCGGTTCGGGCCTCCAGCTCATGCCGAGGAAGCGGAGGGATCGATCGTTCGAACATCGATGATGCGTAACTGATTGTCTGGCAGGGGCCGGGCATGTGGGTGAGGACCCACAGCATGAGGCTGTCCGCGCTCTTCTCAAGCTCGGCGACTTCAAGGAAGCCGTCCGGGATGGTGCCGCGGTAGTCCTCCCACCAGCCCTTGGATCGGTCCTGGACCATGGATTCCAGGGCGTCGATCAGGGGTTCGTTCATGCACTTGCAGGCGGCGGCGAGGGAGCGGAGGCGCTCCGGGCTCACGCCGACCTTGGCCGCTTCTATCTGGCTTACCTGAGTCCTGTCGATGCCGAGGGCTCTGCTCAGAGTCGAGGTCGAAAGTCCGGCGGCCTCGCGCATCTTACGAAGCTCTGTCCCGACGCGGCGTTGACGGAGCGTCGGGTTGACTCGTGGCGGCATTGGTCCCTTCCTGGCCGGCGTGTCCCAAGTCTGCCGCGCTGCTGCGCGCGGGGTCCACTTGAGGATGAATCTATCCGGATTCGGGATCACGTGTGATGCCACTGAGGTACTGTCGATTTCACATCGATCCGATGGATCGTCAGCTCTGGCTTACGCCAAGCCATTTCTTTCGCATCCCGGGAGTACTCCCATGCGTCACATCAACACCCCCACCATCGCCATCGCGCGGCAGACCCTCCACACCACCATGACCCGCGTCGGCTGGTCCCCCTCGCCGATCTTCGACGCGCAGCTCGCGCTCTGTGAGCTCCTCGTCAACGCCTGGCGCCACACCGACACCCCCGCGCCGCTGGTCGAGATCATCTCCGTCGGCGACTCCCTCCGCGTCTCCGTCACGGACGAGAGCCCGGTCCTCCCCGCCACCCCGCCGCTGTCCCTGCTCGCCGAGTCCGGCCGGGGCCTCCAGCTGGTCGCCGCCCTCACCCACCGCTGGGGCGTCGACCCGCACGAGCGGGCCAAATCCGTCTGGTTCGAGCTGCGGAAGGATGCCGCCTGATGGTCTACCGTCCCGGCCGTCACCCGATGCTGCCGACCGACCCCCGGATCCGCTACTACACCGAGGACCACGTCCGCGCCCTCCTGGACGAAGTCGTGGAGCGGGGGCGCGAGTTCGGCCTGATCTTCCCCTCGATCGGCACCGACCGGACCATGGACGGCCGCGTCCTCGTCCGCTTCAACACGGCGCCGGCCTCGACGCTCCTCAACCTCCTCACCCTGCTCCTCGACGCCGAGCGCGGGACCTCGTGCGATACCTGATCGGGACGGCCTTCGCCGTCCTCCTCGCCCTCGCGATCTCCACGGTCGCCCTGGGCGTCGTCACCGCCCTCCGCGCGGCCCCGCCGCCCGACGAGGACGCCTGACCCGCCGGCCCCCGCCGCCCCGCGCCGGGGGCTCCGGCACGATGGACCCCATGCACAGCGACCACTACGCGCCGCCGACCACCCTTCTCGGCCTCCTCCAGCGCGGCCGGGGCCAGGGCGCGCGGATAGCCGCCGAGGACCCGGCGGCGGTCGCCGACCTGGTCTACGGCTGCATCCGTTGGGAGTGGCGATGGGACCGGCAGGTGGATGACCGGGCCCTGTACCTGGCCCGCCTGATCCGGGACTCGGAGCTGCCGGTCAGCCCGGTGGTGGACTTTCTGGCGGGGGACGAAGGCACCCGTGACCGGGCCATGAGGGTGCTGGAACTGCTGGCACTCGGCGGTTCGGAGGAAGCCCGGGAGGCGCTGCCGGCACCCGTCCCGGAAGCTCCGGAGCGGGACCGGCTTTCCGGGCACGGTTCCGCGGTGCCGGGCGCCCAGGGTGACGTGCCGACCTTGATCGCCGGGCTGGAGCAGCAGTGGGTGGACCGTGCCTGGTGCGGCCCGGACGCCCTCGCGCGGGGCCTCGCCCGCTTCGGCCCGGAGGCGGCCGGTGCCGCCTCCCTGCTGCGCCGCTTCTGGCTCGCGACCCCGCACTCGTGCGAGCGTCCCGCGTACCTGGAGGCGCTGGCGGCGATGGGAGCCGCCGGCCTGGCCGAGGCGTACACCGAGTCGCTGTGGGACTGCGAACCGCGAGCCCGGCTCCTGGCCGTCGAGCACGCCCCCGACCGGCCCGACGTACGGGACCGCCTCGCCTGCCTCCGCGACGATCCGATGGAGGAGCCGGAGATCCGCGAGGCCGCCGGGGCTCGACTTGCCGGTCCTCATCCGGACGAACCGGCCGGTCGTTCCGGGGGCTAAAGTGGACGCGTGAACGTGTGAGTGGTGGTCCGGGCCCCGAGAGGTGCTCCGGGCCACATCCATTTCCAGGGCATCCCCTGTGGCCTGCGCGTTCGCCGGCCCACCAGACCAGCACCAGAGCCTCCGGAGGCCCCGCCTTGAGCGATCAGCCGTTCGCGCATCTGCACGTCCACACCGAGTACTCGATGCTGGACGGTGCCGCCCGGCTGAAGCAGATGTTCAAGGAGGTCGAGCGCCTCGGGCAGACCCACGTGGCGATGACCGACCACGGCAACATGTACGGCGCCGCCGAGTTCCACCGGCAGGCGACCGACGCGGGCATCACCCCCGTCATCGGCATCGAGGCGTACGTCGCCCCGGAGTCCCGCTCGAACACCAAGCGCATCCTGTGGGGCCAGCCGCACCAGAAGCGGGACGACGTCTCCGCGTCCGGCGCGTACACCCACAAGACCATCTGGGCCCGCAACAAGGAGGGCCTGCACAACCTCTTCAAGCTGACCTCGCGCTCCTACGCCGAGGGCTGGCTGGTGAAGTGGCCCCGGATGGACAAGGAGCTGATCGCGGAGCTGTCCGGCGGCCTGATGGCCACCACCGGCTGCCCCTCCGGCGAGGTGCAGACCCGGCTGCGCCTCGGCCAGGTCGACGAGGCGCTGAAGTCCGCCGCCGACTACCAGGACATCTTCGGCAAGGAGAACTACTTCCTGGAGCTGATGGACCACGGCCTCGACATCGAGAAGCGGGTCCGTGACGGGCTGCTGGAGATCAGCAGGAAGCTCAACATCCCCCCGGTCGTCACCAACGACTCGCACTACACCACCGAGGCCGACGCCGGCGCGCACGACCTCCTGCTCTGCGTCCAGACCGGCAAGAACCTCTCCGACCCGGACCGCTTCCGCTTCGACGGCACCGGCTACTACATCAAGTCCGCCGCCGAGATGTACGCCCTCGACTCCTCGGACGCCTGGCAGGAGGGCTGCCGCAACAGCCAGCTCCTCGTCGCCTCCCGGGTCGACACCGAGGGCATGTTCAAGTTCAAGAACCTGATGCCCCGCTTCCCCATCCCGGAGGGCTTCGAGTCCGAGGCGGACTTCTTCAAGTCCAAGGTCTGGGAGGGGATGGACTGGCGCTTCCCGGGCGGGTACGACGAGGAGCACAAGAAGCTCGCCGAGTACGAGATGGACACCATCATCCAGATGGGGTTCCCGGCGTACTTCCTCGTGGTCGCCGACTTCATCATGTGGGCCAAGAGCCAGGGCATCGCGGTGGGCCCCGGCCGTGGCTCGGCGGCCGGCTCGCTGGTCGCGTACGCGATGGGCATCACCGACCTCGACCCCATCCCGCACGGCCTGATCTTCGAGCGCTTCCTCAACCCCGAGCGCATCTCCATGCCCGATGTCGACATCGACTTCGACGAGCGCCGGCGCGGTGACGTGATCCGCTACGTGACGGAGAAGTGGGGATCCGACAAGGTCGCCATGATCGTCACGTACGGCACCATCAAGGCGAAGGCCGCCATCAAGGACTCCTCGCGCGTCCTCGGCTACCCGTACGCGATGGGTGACCGGATCACCAAGGCGATGCCGCCGGACGTCATGGGCAAGGGCATCCCGCTCTCCGGCATCACCGACTCCTCGCACCCGCGCTACAGCGAGGCCGGCGAGATCCGCGGGCTGTACGAGACCGACCCGGACGTCCGGAAGGTCATCGACACCGCGCGCGGCATCGAGGGCCTGATCCGCCAGCCCGGTGTGCACGCCGCCGGCGTCATCATGTCCGCCGAGCCGCTGACCGACCACATCCCGGTCTGGACCCGGCACACCGACGGCGTCACCATCACGCAGTTCGACTATCCGACCTGTGAGGGCCTCGGCCTTCTCAAGATGGACTTCCTCGGCCTGCGCAACCTGACGATCATGGACGACGCCGTCAAGGCGATCGAGCGGAACAAGGGCGAGAAGATCGAGCTGCTCAAGCTGCCGCTCGACGACAAGCCGACCTACGAACTCCTCGCCCGCGGCGACACGCTCGGCGTCTTCCAGCTCGACGGCGGGCCGATGCGTTCGCTGCTGCGCCTGATGAAGCCCGACAACTTCGAGGACATCTCCGCCGTTCTGGCGCTGTACCGTCCGGGCCCGATGGGCGTCAACTCCCACACCAACTACGCGCTGCGCAAGAACGGCCAGCAGGAGATCACCCCGATCCACCCGGAGCTGGAGAAGCCCCTGGAGGAGGTGCTCCGGCCGACATACGGCCTGATCGTCTATCAGGAGCAGGTGCAGAAGGCCGCGCAGATCCTGGCCGGCTACTCGCTCGGACAGGCGGACCTGCTGCGCCGGGCCATGGGCAAGAAGAAGAAGGAGATCCTGGAGGCGGAGTTCGTCCCCTTCCAGAAGGGCTGCCGCGAGCGCGGCTACTCCGACGCGGCCATCCAGGCCGTGTGGGACGTCCTCGTCCCCTTCTCCGGCTACGCGTTCAACAAGGCGCACACCGCCGGCTACGGGCTGGTCTCGTACTGGACGGCCTACCTCAAGGCCAACTACCCGGCCGAGTACATGTCCGGCCTGCTCACCTCCGTCAAGGACGACAAGGACAAGTCCGCGGTCTACCTCAACGAGTGCCGCAAGATGGGCATCCAGGTCTTGCCGCCGGACGTCAACGAGTCGGACTCGGACTTCACCCCGCACGGTGACACCCTGGTCCGCTTCGGCCTGACCGCCATCCGCAACGTCGGCGGGCCGGTGGTCGATTCGATGATCAGGACCCGGAAGGCGAAGGGGAAGTTCGCGTCCTTCCCCGACTTCCTGGACAAGGTGGAGTCGGTGGTCTGCAACAAGCGGACCGTCGAATCGCTGATCAAGGCCGGTGCCTTCGACTCGCTCGGCCACACCCGCAAGGGCCTGAGCGCGCAGTTCGAGCCGATGATCGACAACGTCGTCGGCGTGAAGCGCAAGGAGGCCGAGGGGCAGTTCGACCTCTTCGGCGGCGACGCCACCGCGGACGAGCCGAGCTTCGGCCTGGACGTCGTCTTCTCCGAGGAGGAGTGGGAGAAGTCCTTCCTGCTCGCCCAGGAGCGGGAGATGCTCGGCCTGTACGTCTCCTCGCACCCGCTGCACGGCATCGAGCACGTGCTCGCCGACAAGGCGGACTGCGCGGTCGCGGACCTCGCGGAGCGGCCGGACGGGACGATCGTCACCATCGGCGGCATCATCTCGGGCCTCCAGCGGAAGATGACCAAGCAGGGCAACGCCTGGGCCATCGCGACCGTCGAGGACCTCGCGGGCTCGATCGACTGCATGTTCTTCCCGGCCAGCTACCAGCTGGTGTCCTCGCAGCTCGTCGAGGACGCCGTCGTCTTCGTGCGCGGCAAGCTGGACAAGCGGGAGGACGTGCCGCGGCTGATGGGGATGGAGCTGTCCGCCCCCGACCTGTCGAACGCGCACGCCGAGGCGCCGATCGTCATCAACATCCCGAGCGGGAAGGTCACCCCGCCGCTGGTGGCCCGGCTCGGCGAGGTGCTGGGCAGCCACCGCGGCACCACCGAGGTGCGGGTGCGGCTGGAGGGTCGCAACAAGACCACGGTGCTGCGCCTGGACCGGCACCGGGTGAAGTCGGACCCGGCGCTGTTCGGGGACCTGAAGCAGCTGCTCGGGCCGAGCTGCCTGGCGGGCTAGGAGCGCGGAGGCGAAAGGCCCGGGGCACCCGTCGCGGTGGGTGCCCCGGGCCTTTCGCGTCCGGGGAGGAGCCCCTCCCGGGGGCTCCGGCTCAGGTGCCACCGCCCAGGCCCGGCGGGACGGCCGTGTGCAGGGCGGAGACGAAGGCGGAGATGGCCGGGTGGGAGCCGGCGCCGGCGCGGAAGGCGGCGCGGGTGCGGCGGTACATCGGCAGGCGGGTGAGGACGACCCCGGGCGGGAGGCCGGCCGTGCCCAGGTGGGGGACCAGGGCGACGCCCTGGCCGGCCGCGACCAGGGCCAGCACGGTGGTGAAGTCGTCGATCTGGTGCCGGATGCGCGGCGCGAAGCCCGCCGCCTCGCAGGCCCGGACGGCCATGGTGTGGCAGAGCGTGTCGGGCGGGGACATGATCCACGGGGCGCCGCGCTGCTCGGCGACGGTGCCCGGGGCGCGGGCGGCCAGGTACATGGGCTCGGTGAAGACCGGGCGGGTCACCGCGAGGCCCGGCTCCGGGTCGGCCGGGACGAGGTCGTACTCGTGCACCAGCGCCACGTCCAGCTCGCCCGCCCGCAGGGCCGCCCCGACGGCCGCCGGGTCCACCTCGGTGACCATCGGTTCCAGCCCCGGGTGCCAGCCGGCCAGTTCGGCGAGCACCGCCGGGATGATCGCCCGGGCCGCCGACGGGTAGGTGCCGATCCGCAGCGGGCCCGCCAACCCCCGCTTGGCGTGGGCGAGTTCGGCGTCGGCCTGCTCCAGCAGGGCGAGCACCGCCTCGGCGTGCCGGACGAGGCCCAGTCCGGCCGGGGTGAGGGTGACCCGCCGCCCGGTGCGCTCCAGCAGCGGGACGCCCGCCTCCTTCTCCAGGACGGACAGCTGCTGGGACACCGCCGAAGGGCTGAAGGACAGCGCCTCGGCGACGGCCGCGATGGTGCCGAGGTGGGCGAGTTCGCGCAGCAGGCGCAGGCGTCGGACGTCCAGCATCGGGCCAGCCTAGTCGAGCATCGGCTCAGCTTACGAGAAGCGTCGGAAATATGAACTGGACCTGGTCGATCGACGGGCCGCAGGATCGTGGACATGGAACTCAAGGGCATCCACGTCCCCCTGATCACCCCCTTCGCCGCCGACGGCTCCGTCGCCCTCGACGCACTGGAGAAGCTGGCGCACGAGGTCCTGGACGCCGGGGCGGCCGGGCTGGTCGCGCTCGGCACCACCGGCGAGCCGGCCGCGCTGACCGCCGAGGAGCGGGACGCGGTGGTGGACGTCGCCGCGGCCGCCTGCGCCACGCGCGGGGCGCAGCTGACCGTCGGAGCCTCCGGCGGCGACACCCGGGCCGTCGGCGAGGCGCTGGCCGCGCTCGGCGCGCGGGTGCCGCGGGCGGCGGCGCTGGTCACCACGCCGTCCTTCGTCCGGGCCGGCGAGGCCGGGACGGTCGCGCACTTCCGGGCACTGGCCGCGAGCAGCCCGCTGCCGCTGATCGTCTACCACATCCCGTACCGCACCGGGCAGCAGCTCTCCACTGCCGCCCTGCGCGAACTCGCCGCGATCGAGGGCGTGGTGGGCGTCAAGTACGCGACCGGGGGGTTGGACCGGACAGCCGCCGAGCTGCTCGCCGAGGCCCCGGCCGGATTCGCCTTCCTCACCGGCGAGGACGCGTTCCTCTCGCCGATGCTGGCGCTGGGCGCGGCCGGCGGCATCCTCGCCTCCGCCCACCTGGCGACCGCCCGGTTCGTCGAGCTGGCCGAGGCCTGGCAGGCCGGGGACGTTGCGCGGGCACGGGCGCTCGGGCACCGGCTGACCGGGCTGGCGCTGTCCGCCTTCACGGCGCCGAACCCGTCGGTGACCAAGGGCGTGCTGCACGCCCAGGGCCGCATCCCGACCCCGGACGTGCGGCTGCCGCTGCTGCCGGCCGGGCGGTCGGAGGTCGACGCCGCACTGGCCCTCGCCAGTGGTCTGGACCAATAGGGCCCGTCCGGGCGGCCTCTCACACCGTGGAACACCAGGCCGCCCCACCCGCGTGACAAGGCATGATGGGCAGAGTGCGGCTGTGAACAGCACCATTCAGAGGAGTAGTCGGAGATGAAGATCGGCATTGTCGGTGCCACCGGCCAGGTCGGCGGCGTGGTCCGCGAGATCCTGGCGGAGCGCGCTGGTCGTGAAGGCGGACTGGGCCCCGTGGAGCAGCTGCGGCTGTTCGCCTCGGCCCGCTCGGCCGGACGCACGCTGCCCTGGCAGGGCACCGAGGTCACCGTCGAGGACGCGGCCACGGCCGACTACACCGGCCTGGACATCGTGATCTTCTCGGCCGGCGGCTCCACCTCCAAGGCCCTGGCCCCCAAGGTCGCCGCGGCCGGTGCCGTCGTGATCGACAACTCCTCCGCCTGGCGCCGCGACCCCGAGGTCCCGCTGGTCGTCTCCGAGGTCAACCCGGAGGCCGTCGCGGACCGCCCCAAGGGCATCATCGCCAACCCGAACTGCACCACCATGGCCGCCATGCCCGTGCTGCGCCCGCTGCACGAGGAGGCCGGCCTGGCCGCGCTCGTCGTCTCCACCTACCAGGCCGTCTCCGGCAGCGGCGTGGCCGGCGTCGCCGAGCTCCAGGACCAGGCCGCCAAGGTCGTCGAGCTGGGCGCCGCCGCGCTCGCCCACGACGGCGGTGCCGTCGAGTTCCCGGAGCCCAAGGTCTACCAGCGGCCGATCGCCTTCAACGTGGTGCCGCTGGCCGGCTCCGTCGTGGACGACGGCTCCAACGAGACCGACGAGGAGCAGAAGCTCCGCCACGAGAGCCGCAAGATCCTCGGCATCCCGGAGCTGAAGGTCGCCGGCACCTGCGTGCGCGTCCCGGTGTTCTCCGGCCACTCGCTGCAGATCAACGCCCGCTTCGAGCGCCCGATCAGCCCCGAGCGCGCCGTCGAGCTGCTCAGCGGCGCCCCCGGCGTCGAGCTGTCCGACATCCCCACCCCGCTCCAGGCCGCCGGCCGGGACCCGAGCTACGTCGGCCGCATCCGGGTGGACGAGACGGTGGACAACGGACTGTCGCTGTTCGTCTCGAACGACAACCTGCGCAAGGGCGCCGCGCTGAACGCCGTCCAGCTGGCCGAGCTGGTCGCCGCCGAGCTCCGGGGCTGAGCACCTCCGGTCCAGTGCGGGGGGCCGGACCCCGGGCCGGACCACCGGCGTCCACCGGCCGGAACGCCGCCGCGTGACCTCGGGCGGGCCTCGTCGTTGTACGGGGCCCGCCTTCGCTTTTGTTCGCTCCGCGCCGGGGCGGCTGTTGCGGCACCCGGACAACCGGCGAGGTTCGGCGGGCGAACCGGGGGTAAAAGGTGACCCAACGATCGGGCGACGACGGGGGCCCCTCACCTCGGCACGCCCGGACGGCGGGAGAACCGCCCATTCCCGAATCGACCCACCCGACTGATTCCGAGGGCGAGCGAAAAGAGGTGCGCGATGGACCGCTGTGTCGTCCTGGTGGACGCCGGATATCTGCTGGGCGCCGCCGCCAGCCTGCTCGCCGGGGATCCGTCCCGGTCCAAGGTCACGGTGAACCACACCGCCCTGATCACCGCACTGCGCGAGCGCGCCGAAGCCGAGACCGGGCTGCCGCTGCTGCGGATCTACTGGTTCGACGCCGCGCCCGACCGGCGCCCGATGCCCGAGCACCGGCGGCTGCGGGTACTGCCCCGGGTCACCGTACGGCTCGGCGCGCTCACCCGGGCCGAGGGGCGCTGGGTGCAGAAGGGCGTGGACGCCGCGATGCACGCCGAACTCTCCGAACTCGCCCGCAACCGGGCCTGCGCCGACGTCGTGCTGATCACCGGTGACGGGGACCTGCTGCCCGGCATGATGACCGCCAAGGAACACGGGGTGGCCGTCCACCTATGGGCCCTGCAGGCCGCCGACGGCGACTTCAACCAGTCCGAGGACCTGGTCGGCGAGGCGGACGAGCGGCGGGTGCTGGACCGGGAGTGGATCGAGGGGTCCTTCTCGCTGCGGGAGCACTCCAGCATGTTCCCGGCCCCGGGGGCCCGGCAGGAGATCGCCAAGATCCTCGCCGCCCCGCCCGCCGTCCTGCCCACCGTGGTGCCGCCGGTGGTCCGTCCGGTGGCCGCCGCCGCGGGCGCCGCGGCCACCGCCGCGGCCTCGGCGGGAGCGGACCCCGACGCCGACGGCCGGTCGCAGCCGGCCGCGGCCGCGCTCAAGGTCGTCCCGACGCCGAAGGACCTCGCCGGCCGGGCCTCCTCCGTCACCGCGATCACCCCGTCGGCGAACGGAACCGGCGGCCCCGGGGCCACCGGCCACGGCACGAACGGGCACGCCGCGAACGGACACGGGGTCAACGGGCACGGGGCCGTCGCGCAGGCCGGGCCGGTGCTGCGCTGGTCCTCCGACCGCGGCTGGGTGGACCGGCCCGCCCCGGAGCCCGCCGTCACCGCCGGCGACAGCCTGCCCACCCTCGCCCAGCTCACCACCGCCGAGCAGCGCTGGGCCGACCGCGAGGAGGACATCACCTCCATCGGCGGCGACGCCCACGAAGTCGGGCAGGTCTTCGCCCGCCGCTGGAGCGACCGCGTCGGCGACACCGAGAGACTCACCATGCTCTGGCCCGACTACCCGCGCATCCCGCACCGGGTGGACGGCGAGCTGCTGCGCTACGCCGCCCGCTTCGGGCTGCTGGCGCACAAGGACGACCAGATCGACGAGCACGACCGCTACGCCATCCGGGCCGGGTTCTGGAAGGAACTGGCGGCCCGGGTGCCGGGCGGGTCGATGGTCGTCGACGACTGAGCAGGCCGGTCGGCGGCCCGGGGGGTCGGCGGGGCCCCGTTGTCCGGTTCGCCCGTACGAGCGCGTAGAGTCGTCGGTCGTGAACGAGACGGCCGGGCGAGCACCCGAGGAACCCCAGCCGTGCGCCGTCGTGCGCGACCTGGTCAGGACCTACCGCAGCGGGCGCGGCGCGGCCGCCACCGAGATCCGGGCCAACGACGGGATCACCCTCACCGTCCGCAGGGGCGAGGTCTTCGGGCTGCTCGGGCCCAACGGAGCCGGGAAGTCGACGCTGGTGCGCCAGCTCACCGGGCTGCTGCGCCCCGACTCGGGATCCGTCGAACTCTTCGGCCACGACATCGTGCGGCACCCCGAGCGGGCCGCCCGGCTGCTCGGCTACCTCGGGCAGGAATCCACCGCGCTGGACGAGCTGACGGTGGCGCTCGCCGCCGAGACCACCGGACGGCTGCGCGGACTCACCCGGGCCCAGGCCCGCGGTACGGCCGCGGACGTGCTGACGGAGCTCGGACTGGAGCCGATCGCCACCCGGCCGCTCGCCAAGCTGTCCGGCGGACAGCGGCGGCTCGCCTGCTTCGCGGCCACCCTGGTGGGGGACCGGCCGCTGCTCGTCCTGGACGAGCCCACCACCGGCATGGACCCCGTCGCCCGGCGGGCCGTGTGGAGCGCCGTGGACCGGCGGCGCGCCGAGCACGGGACGACGGTGCTGCTGGTCACCCACAACGTGATCGAGGCGGAGACGGTGCTCGACCGGGTCGCCGTGGTGGACGACGGCCGGGTGATCGCCTGCGACACGCCCGGCGGGCTCAAGGCGCTGGTGGACGGTGACGTCCGGCTCGACCTGGTCTGGCGGGACGAGGCGCCGGTCGGCGTGCCCGCCGTCGCCGCGCTGCGCGAGCGGGCCGAGTGCACCGGCCGCCGCTGGACCGTCCGCACCACCCCCGAGCAGGCCCGCGAACTGGTCGCCGCCGTCACCACCGGCCCGGCCTTCGCCGCCCTCGACGACTTCACCCTCGCCACCCCGAGCCTTGAGGACGCGTACCTCAAGCTGGGCGGCCGCCACGGAGGACTGGCCAAGTGACGCTGCTCTCGGTGCCCCCGCGGACCGACCGGTCCACGGCCGCCCCCGCTCCGCTCGCCCCCGCGGCCAGGCTGCTGCCGGCGCTCGCGGCCGTGTACCGGGCGCAGCTCGCCCGGGCACGGGTGGCGCGCATCCCGCTGCTGTTCGTGGCCACCTTCCAGTCCGTGGGCATCCTGGTGATGATGCGGGGCGTGGTGGACGCCGGGCAGTCCTCGGAGGCGCGGTCGG
>NZ_JBSHAP010000121.1:0-28143 GCF_053611565.1 Kitasatospora sp. NPDC054795 | reverse complement strand
GACTGTGCCCGCCGCCGGGCCGCCGTGTAGTGTCCCCGCTGAGAGGTGTCGGGAGGTGCCGTGACGCAGTACGCCGGAGGTGGGCAGGTCCCGCCGCGTCCCGTCGCTCCACCGGTGCCGCCGGGGGGCGGGACACGGGGGACGTCGCCGGGGGCGCCGCTCGCCCCTCCGTCCCCGCCGGTCCGGCCGGCCCCCGCGGCCCCCGCCGCTCCCGGGCCCGTCGCCCGTTCCGCTCCGGCCCCCGCGGCCGCACCCGTGCCGAGCGCCCCGGTGCCCGCCGGCGGCACCGGGCATTTCGTGCTGCCGTCCGGCGCGCCCGTCCAACTGCCCACCCACCCGCCGCGGCAGCACGCGGCCACCGGGCCGATCGCCGTCCTGCTGATCGGACCGGCCGGGGCCGGCAAGACCACCGTCGCCCGCCACTGGGCCGAGCGGCGGCCCACCCCGACCGCGCACATCAGCCTGGACGACGTCCGCGAGTGGGTGCAGTCCGGCTTCGCGAACCCCCAGTCCGGCTGGAACAACGCCTCCGAGGCGCAGTACCGGCTGGCCCGCCGCACCTGCGGCTTCGCCTGCCGCAACTACCTGGCCAACGGCATCTCCTGCATCATCGACGACGCCGTCTTCCCGGACCGCCCGGCGATCGGCCTCGGCGGCTGGAAGCGGCACATCGGCCCCGGCATGATCCCGGTCGTCCTGCTGCCCAGCCTGGACTCCGTCCTGCACCGCAACGCCCGGCGCAGCGGCAACCGCCGCCTCGGGGACGAGGAGGTCGCCCGCATCCACGGGCGGATGGCCGGCTGGTACAACTCCGGGCTGCCGATCATCGACAACTCCTCCCTGGACGTCGCCGGGACGGCCGCCGAGCTGGACCGCGTCATCCTGGCCCGGCTGATGGGCATCCCGGTCCGCTGAACCGCCGCCCCGGCCCCGCGGAGCCGCGCCCTTCCCGGGCCGCCGGGCCGCGCCCTTCCCGGCCCACCGGCCTGCGGCGTCGCGGAGCTGTCGGAGCCGGCTGCGATGATGGACGGGTCATGTCGCCGCGCCCGGAGGAGCCGACGCCCGTGCCCGAAGGCCACATCATCCACCGCCTCGCCACCGAGAACCGGAAGGCCTTCGGCGGCCGCCCGGTGCGGGTCTCCAGCCCGCAGGGCCGGTTCGCCGACGAGGCCAAGGTGATCGACGGGCAGCTGCTCACCGGTGCGGAGGCCACCGGCAAGCACCTCTTCCTCGGCTTCGAGGAGGGCGCCTGGGTGCACGTCCACCTCGGCCTCTACGGCGGCTTCACCTTCGGCACCGGCCCGGCGCCCGAGCCGGTCGGGCTGATCCGGCTGCGGCTGGAGAACGAGGACGGCTACGCCGACCTGCGCGGCCCCAACACCTGCGCGCTCGTCACCGAGGGCCAGAAGGCCGCCGTCGCCGCCCGGCTGGGCCCCGACCCGCTGCGCGCCGACGCCGACCCTGAGGCCGCCTGGCGCCGGATATCGGGCAGCCGGACGACCGTCGCGGCACTGCTGATGGACCAGAAGGTGCTGGCCGGGGTGGGCAACGTCTACCGGGCCGAGGTGCTGTTCCGCCACGGCATCGACCCGCACCGGGCCGGGCGCGACCTCACCCGCCGGGACTGGGACGCGGTCTGGGCCGACCTGGTCGCCCTGATGCGCGACGGCGTCACCGCCGGCCGGATCGACACCGTCCGCCCGGAGCACACCCCCGAGGCGATGGGCCGCCCGCCCCGGGTGGACGACCACGGCGGCGAGGTGTACGTCTACCGGCGGGCCGCCATGCCCTGCCTGGTCTGCGGCACCGAGGTGCGGACGGAGGAGCACGCCGCCCGCAACCTCTTCTGGTGCCCGGGCTGCCAGTCGGCGTGACGGGCGCCCGGTCGTGACGCGTGCTGCCCCCGTGTCGTTGACAGCCCTTCTGAGCTGCGACGATGGACGTCGAGCGCGCCGAGTCGCGCGCCGCTGTCCGCACGGCCACGTGTGAACGTGGAGCGAAAGGAAGTCCCATGATCTTCATCACGGTCAAGTTCCCGGTCCGCCCCGAGCGCGCCGACGAGTGGCTGGGTCTGGTCGACGAGTTCACCCGGGCCACCCGCCAGGAGCCCGGCAACCTCTTCTTCGAGTGGTCCCGCAGCGTCGACGACCCCAACGAGTTCGTCCTGGTCGAGGCGTTCCGCGACGGCGACGCGGGCAAGGAGCACGTGGAGTCCGCGCACTTCGCCAAGGCCATGGAGGAGCTGTCGTACGCGGTGGCCGCCAAGCCTCGGATCGTCTCGACCGAGATCCCCGGCCTGGACGGCTGGGCGGAGATGGGCGAGATCACCCCCCGGTGACGTCCGAGTGCCCCTCCGGCCGGGTGCCCAGCCCGTAGGCTGGGGCCGACCGGCCGGAGGGAGCAGGCGGATGGAGCGGCACGAGGTGGCCAACACCGTGTCGGGCGCCACGGTGGGCGGCCACGTGGTGCAGGCCGGGAGCATCGGGGCGCTGCACCTGCACCAGCCGCGGGCGGTGCCGAGGCCGCATCAGATCCGTTCCCCGCACGGCCCGTTCGTCAACCGGGAGCCGGAACTCGCCGCGCTGACCGAGGCCTTGGGCCGGGTCGTGGAGGGCGGGCTCGGCGTCGTGGTGTTCACCGGCCTCGGCGGGGTCGGGAAGACCGAGCTGATCGCGAGGTTCACCGAGGAGCACCGGGAGCACTTCCCGGGCGGGGACCTCTACGCCGACCTGAAGGCCTACCGGCACCAGGGCGGGGTGGACCTCCCCGAGCTGCTGGCCGGATTCCTGCGCGCCCTCGGCACCGAGCCCCCGGCCGCCGAGGCCGAGCGGTTCACGGCGTTCCGCACCGCCACCGCCGAGCGCCGGTGCCTGTTCTTCCTGGACAACGTCGAGCACGCCGCGGAGGTCCGTGCGCTGCTCCCGGCCTGCGGGCTGGTGGTGGTCGCGAGCCGGCGGCGGCTGCCCGCGCTGCGGACGGACGGTGCGGTGGTGCGCCGGCTCGGCCCGCTGAGCGCGAGGGCGGGCGCCGAGCTGGTGCGCGGCTGGGTGGGCCCGGGGCGGGGCACCGACGGGGAACTGGCGGAACTGGTCGAGCTGTGCGGCGGGCTGCCCCTCGCGCTGAACGCGGTCGGGAGCCAGCTGTTGGACCGGGACCACCTGCCGGTCGGCCGGGTGGTGGCCGAACTGCACGACCGGGAGGGCAGGTTGGCGATGCTGGAGGACGAGGAGAGCGATCTCGGCGCGACCTACGACCTGGTCTACGAGCGGCTGTCGGCGCCGGGACGGGCGCTCTACCACCTGATCGGCGTGCACCCCGGCCCCTTCGTCTCCGCCGAACTGGCGCGTGCGGTCGGCGTCGAGCGGGCCGGGCAGGCGATCGGGGAGCTGCGGGGCGTCCACGTGCTGGACGAGGTGGTGGACGGCGACGGCGAGGACCGCTTCCGGGCCCACGACGTGGTGCGGCTGCACGCCTACGGCCGGACCCGGGAACTGGCCGACCGCGGGGAACTCCTCGCCGCCGTCGTGGCGTACTACCGGGGCCGGGCCTCGGTCGCCGACCGTGCGATGGCCGGGAGCAGGCTCCGCCTGCAGGACCCGAGCGGCGACGAGCTGCCCCGCTTCGCCTCCGACACCGCGGCCCTGGAGTGGCTGTACGCGGAACGGGCCAACTTCCGCGCGGTGGTGGAGGAAGCGGCCCGGCAGGGGTGGCACGGCGAGGTGTGGCGGCTGTGCGAGTCGCTCTGGCTGCTGTACCACGACCGCAGGCTCTACCAGGACTGGATCGCCACCCACCGGCTCGGCATCGAGTCGGCCCAGTGGGACAACCAGCCGGCCGCCGTGGTCCGGATGCGCAACCAGCTCGCCCGGGCGCACTTCGACCGCAAGGAGTACCGGCTCGCCGCCGAGCAGCTGGCGCTCGCCGCGGAGCTGGTCCCGCTGGTGACCGACCGTCGGGTGGTGGGAGTGCTCCACGAGACGGACGGTCTGCTCTGCCTGGCCGACGGCCGCCCGGGAGACGCGGTGCGGCGGTTCACGCTGGCTCTGGCGGCGAACCGGGGCGACGAGCACGGCGAGATCGTCCAGAGCTACAACCTGGCGCAGGCGCTGATCGCCGACGGCCGCGCGCAGGAGGCGCTGGCCCGGCTGGCCGAGGCCACCGCGCAGGCCGAGCGGACACGGGACGAGGACATGCTGATGAAGCTGCCGCTGGTCCGTGCCCGGGCCCACCGGGCGCTCGGGCAGCCGGAGCTCGCCGCCGCCCACGCGGGCGACTGCGCCCGGCGGGCCGAGGAGCGCGGCCAGTACGCGAAGGAGGCGCAGGCCCACACCCTGCTGCTCGCCCTCGCCGAGGAGCTGGACGACGCGGAGCTCGCGGAGCGCAGCCGGGCGCGGCTGCGGGAGCTGCCGGAGTAGCGGCCTTCTCAGGGGCCGGTGCGGAAGGACACCCGGGTGCGGTGCTCGCCGGTGCGGACGGTGAGGCCGTGCCGGGGGAGGCCGGCCGGGTCGCCGCCGTCGGCGAGCCAGCAGGCCACGGCGGAGCCGAGCAGCAGCGGGTCGACGGCGGGGTCGGGGCAGGTCCAGTCCGGTTCGGCGCGGGCTTCCAGCAGCAGGCCGGCGCGCAGTCGGAGCAGGTGGCGGGCCGGGCCGAGGGCGGCCACCGCGACGGCGAGGCCGGGGAGTTCGGCGGCGGAGTCGGCGAGCCAGCGGGCGGCGGGGCGTTCGGCGTGCACCTCGGTGCGGGCCAGGACCTCGGCGGTGTAGCGCAGGGCGTCGCCCGGGTGCTCGTCGGTGAGGGCGTGGAAGCCGCGCGGGGCGTGGTCGTGCGGGTCGAAGGGGTAGCGCCGCAGGTCGACCTCGGTGCCCTCGCTCCGGCCCTCGACGTCGTACGCGGTGGGCCGGTCGAGAGTGCCGGGGCACGGGGCCGGCCTGGGGTAGGGCGGCAGGGCCGGTTCGTCCCCGGGCTCGTCCAGCCCGGCCAGGAAGGAGTGCAGCAGCGGGCGCAGCAGCCGGGCGGATTCGCCGCGGTTGGCGAGCGAGCGGTCGGTGATCGCGCTCAGGTCGGCCGGGTCCCGGGCGAGGGCCTGTTCGATCTGGGCGGCGAGGTCCCCGTCCGGGTCGAGGACGGGCGCTGCCTGGCCGAAGGCGTAGCCGGGGGAGCGGGGGTCGAGTTCGGCGGCGCCGGTGGCGACGAGCAGGGTGCGGTGGTTCAGGGCGGCGCCGTAGACGGTGACCGAGCCGTGGTCGCCGATCACGCAGTCGGCGGCGACGAGCGCGGCCTGCCAGCCCTGGTGGGGCGGGATCAGGAGCAGGCCCATCCGGCGGGCGTCGTCGAGCAGCGCCTCGGGGTCGTGGCGGCTCCACACGTTGGGGTGCAGGACCACGGCCACCGTGTACTCGTCGGCGGGGAGCCGGCGGACCAGCCGCCGGGGGAGGTCCGGTCGGCGGCCGAACAGGGAGTGCTCGCTCCAGGTGGAGCTGACGACGACGAGCCGTCGGCCTCCGGTGGCACCGAGCGCGGCGCGGTAGCCGTCGCGGGAGCGCCGGCTGCCGAGCATCCGGTCGAAGCAGGGGTCGCCGACCACCCGGGCGACGTCCAGCGCCTCGGGGCAGGAGACCCGCAGCCGGTCCAGCTGCTCGGGGTGGGAGAGGCCGAGGACGTCCACGAACACCCTGCCGCGGTGGGTGAGTTCGTTGCGGGACAGGCCGGCGGCGGTGACCGTGTCGCCGGTGGACTCGGTGACCAGCCGGTTGTAGCCGACGCCGTGCGGGAGGACGACGAGGCGGGCGTCCAGCCGGTGCATGGAGGAGTGGACGGCGCAGGCGACGGCCAGGTCGAAGCGGCGGCTGACGGCGTCCTCCCAGTCCAGCACCGTGAAGCCGGGCAGGCCGTGCAGGTACTCGTCCAGGGCGCGGTCGGCGAAGGCGGAGCCGGGGTTGACGGTGAAGTACCGCTCGATGCCGTCCGGGTTCAGCAGGGTCAGGACGTCCAGGACCCGGGTGGCCGAGGTGAGGGTGCGGGCGACCGCCAGCACGCGGGCCCTGACCGGTCGGGTGTTCCACCGGTCGGCGGGCCAGGCGTGGGGGCGGGACGGCACGTCATGATCGTACTCATCCGCTCCGGCCGCGGCGCGGTTCCGGGGCCGGGCCAGTGGGTCAGCCCGTGGCCGCGGTGGGCTCGTGGTGTTCGCCGGCGACGCACTCGTCGAGGAGGGGGCGCATGGCCTCGTCCACGAGCTGGTAGCGCACCACGCGTCCGTCCCGGTCGCCGGTGACCACGCCGGCCGTGCGGAGCAGCCGCAGGGCCTGGGAGACGGCGGGGTCGCGCATGCCGGTGGCGACCGCGAGGTCGGTGACGGCGAGCGGCCCGGCCCGGTGGAGGGCGAGCAGCAGGGCGAGCCGGCCGGGGTCGGCGAGCAGGGAGAACCGCTCGGCCCAGGACCGGACGTGGGCCGGGTCGCCGATCGCGGCGATGGCCTCGCAGACCCGGTGCCCGTCGATGGTGCGGTGGCCCGCGCGGTCGGCCGGTACGAGATGCATGCGGACATTCTCGCAGGCGGCGGTCTGTGATCCTGGACACCTGCGCAGGTGCGCAACCTTGCACGGGTCGGGCGTGGCCCCTACGGTGTTCCCCGCCGTGGTGCTCGGGAAGACCGGTGACGGACCCTCAGGGGTCCCAGCCCGGAGCGGCCCTCGCCACTGTGATCGGGTCGTTCCTCCGTCCGCGGAGGAACGTCGTCCGTACCCATGGAGCCACTGGGCGCCTCGCGCGCTTGGGAAGGCGGGTACGGGCGTCCCGTCAGCCAGGAGACCGGCCACGGCATCTCACGAGGTTTTCCACGAGGTGCTGGAGCGTGATCCGCAGATGACCCTGCCCGAAACCGTTGCCGCCGGGGCCGAACCGGCCCCCTCCGCGCTGCCCAGCTTCCAGTGGCGGCGCGAGGACACCGTCCGTACCGCCGGGCTGATGGCGGTGATCGTGGCCATGCACGTGGTGGCCTTCGGCACGCTGATCTTCCTGGTCGCACCCGAGAAGTACGCGGTCGGTACCCAGGTCTTCGGGGTGGGCCTGGGTATCACCGCGTACACCCTCGGGATGCGGCACGCCTTCGACGCCGACCACATCGCGGTGATCGACAACACCACCCGCAAGCTGATGGCGGACGGCAAGCGGCCGGTCTCGGTGGGCTTCTGGTTCGCCCTCGGACACTCCTCGATGGTGGTGCTGATGGCCGCCCTGGTGGCGGGCGGCGCGCAGCTGGCGAACACCCTGATGGACGACGAGTCGACCACCCACAAGTGGCTCGGCGTGATCGGGACGACCACTTCCGGCGTGTTCCTCTACCTGATCGGCGCGCTCAACCTGGCGGCGCTGCTCGGCATCCTCAGGGTGTTCCGCTCGATGCGGGCCGGGAAGTTCGACGAGAAGGAGCTGGAGGCGCACCTCGACTCGCGCGGCTTCATGGCCCGGGTGCTGAACCGGGCGACCCGTTCGATCACCCGGCCCGGGCAGATGTTCCCGGTGGGCATGGTGCTGGGCCTGGGCTTCGACACCGCGACCGAGGTCACCCTGATGGTGATGGCCGGCTCGGGCGCCGCCTCCGGGCTGCCCTGGTACGCGATCGTCTGCCTGCCGCTGCTGTTCGCGGCCGGGATGAGCCTGTTCGACACCCTGGACGGGACGTTCATGAACTTCGCGTACCAGTGGGCCTTCGCCAACCCGGTGCGGAAGGTGTACTACAACCTGACCATCACCGGTCTGTCGATCGCGGTGGCCTTCGTCATCGGCACCATCGAGCTGGTCGGGGTGCTGCACGAGAAGCTCGATCTGACCGACCCGGTCACCGGCTTCATCGCCGACATCTCACTGGACAACGTCGGCTACGCCATCGCCGGGCTGTTCGTGGTCGTCTGGGCGATCGCGATCGGGTACTGGAAACTCGCCGGGGTCGAGAAGCGCTGGACGCCCGAGGGCTCCTGAGCCACCCGGCCGCGAGCAGCGGCCTGCCCGCGCACGCCGGAACGGCGCCTCCCCGCGGTGGGGAGGCGCCGTTCGCGTTCCGGGGGCCGGGTGCGCCCCGGGTCGGCGCTCCTCGCGGAGGTCGACGTGCCGGCCGGCGACCGGGTCGTACTCGCACAGGACCGGCAGTGACAGTTTTGTGACGGAACGTAGCGACCGGTAGGGGATCCGAGGGGCCGGCGGGGGCGCGGGGCCCCTCGGCGGCACGCTGCGTGGGGGTGGGGCGCGGGTCCGAGGGGGACGGTGCCGCGGTCGCGCAGGGGGGCGCGCAAGGGGTATTGGGGGTTCTGCCGGGGGTGCTCGGCGGGCGCTTCGGGCCGGGGGTTCGTAGGCTCGACGCATGGCGGATGCGTACGCGGGGCGGCGGGAGCGGGTGAGGGAGCACTGCAGTGCGGCCGGGGCCGATGCGGCGCTGATCACCCGCGCGGCGAACGTGCGGTACCTGACGGGCTGCGCGCCCTGCGGGGCGAGCCTGCTGCTGACCAGGGAGCGGGCGCTGCTCGCGCTGCCGGACGACCTGCCGCCGGACGACACCGGGGAGCACCTGATGGCCCCGGACGTCACCCGGCTTCCGGTGGCGGCCGGGTCGGACTCCGCGCTGGCCGTCGCGGCCGTCGCCGCGCGGTCCGGGGTGTCGGGACTGGCGGTGGAGGAGCACGACCTGACCGTCACCCGGCACCGGGCGGTGGGCGGCCTGACCGAGGGGGCCCGGCTGGTGGACCTCGGCCAGACGGTCGAGCGGCTGCGGGTGGTCAAGGACGAGCACGAGATCGCCGACCTGCGGATCGCCGCCGAGATCGCCGACCAGGCGCTGGGCGAGCTGCTGGAGTCGATCCTGGTCGGCCGCACCGAGCGGCACCTGGCGATGGAGCTGGAGCGCCGGATGATCGACCACGGCGCCGACCGGGCCGCCTTCCCGGTCTCGGTCGGCACCGGCAGCCACTCCGGCCAGGCCGCCCACCAGCCCACCGACCGCCGGGTGGAGGAGGGGGACTTCCTGACCGTGGTGATGGGCGCCCAGTACCGCGGCTACGGCGTCTCCACCGCCCGCACCTTCGTGATCGGCGCGGCCCCCGCGCCCTGGCAGGTGGAGCTGCACCGGCTGGTCTTCCGGGCCCAGCGGGCCGGGCGGGAGGCGCTCGGACCGGGCGTGGAGCAGTGCGTGCCCGACCGGGCCGCCCGGCAGGTCCTGGAGGCGGCCGGCCACACCGAGGCCTCCCCGCACCCGGTGGGCCACGGCGTCGGGCTGGAGATCCGGGAGGCGCCGCGCCTCGGTCCGTCGGACATGGGTAAACTGGACAGCCGCGTGCCGGTCACCGTCGGCCCGGGGGTCCACCTCCCGGGCAGGGGCGGCGTCCGGATCGAGGACACGCTCGTCGTGCGCCCCCTCGAAGAGGGCGGGCCCGAGCTGCTCACCATCACCACCAAGGAGCTCCTCGCCCTGTGACCGCGGCCCCCCGGGGCCGTGGGAGGCAGGACGCAATCCCTTGGTTCCTTGACAGCTATACAGGAGTTAGTGCGCCCGTGGCTTCCACGAACGATCTCAAGAACGGCATGGTCCTCAAGCTGGAGGGCGGCAAGCTCTGGTCCGTCGTCGAGTTCCAGCACGTCAAGCCCGGCAAGGGCCCGGCCTTCGTGCGTACCAAGCTCAAGGAGGTCCTGACCGGCAAGGTCGTCGACAAGACCTTCAACGCGGGCACCAAGGTCGAGACCGCCAACGTCGACAAGCGCGGCATGCAGTTCTCGTACAAGGACGGCGAGAACTTCGTGTTCATGGACATGGACACCTACGACCAGCTGACCATCGAGCCGTCGGTCGTCGGCGACGCCGCCAAGTACCTGCTGGAGGGCTTCGAGGCCCTCGTCGCGCAGAACGAGGGCTCGGTCCTCTACATCGAGCTCCCGGCCGCGGTCGAGCTGACCATCGCCGAGACCGAGCCGGGCGTCCAGGGCGACCGCTCCACCGGTGGCACCAAGCCGGCCACCCTGGAGACCGGCGCCGAGATCCAGGTGCCGCTCTTCGTCACCAAGGGTGAGAAGGTCAAGGTCGACACCCGCGACGGCAGCTACCTCGGCCGGGTGAAGTAAGTCCGTGTCGGCCGCACGCAGCAAGGCCCGCACCAGGGCCTTCCAGATCCTCTTCGAGGCCGACCACCGCGGGGTCGACCCGCAGCAGGTCCTCGCCGACTGGGTGGCCCGCGCCCGCGAGCCCAGGCCCGACGAGGGCACCCCGCAGGTCGGTGAGTACACCATGGAGCTCATCGAGGGGTACGTCCAGCACGCTCGTCGCATCGACGACCTGATCGAGCAGTACTCCGTCGGCTGGTCGCTCGACCGGATGCCGATCGTGGACCGCAACGTCCTGCGGCTCGGTGCCTACGAGCTGATCTGGGAGGACGGCGTCCCGGACGCCGTCGTCCTGGACGAGGCCGTCGAGATCGCCAAGGAGTTCTCCACGGACGACTCCCCGGCCTTCGTCAACGGCATGCTCGCCCGTTTCCTGGAGCTGAAGCCGAGCATCCGCCGGTAGACGGGTGGACCTCGCGGACGGCCGTCGGACCCGAACAGGTGTCCGGCGGCCGTTCCGCGTTTCACCCGGTCGGCGTAGGGTGGGGACCTACTTGTCAGTAACTTGACGTCCGGAACCACGCGTGAAGGGCAGGTCCCCCCAGATGACCACCGCGATCCGCAGCGAGTTCGACCAGGGCATCGCCCTGACCAGGCACCCCGAGGAGGCCGGCCGCTACGACGCCGAGCTCGGCGCCGGCTGGCAGATCGGCGGCGGGGTGAACGGCGGACTGCTGCTCGCGGTGGCCGGACACGCGCTGTCGCTGGAGCACGGCACCCACCCGGACCCGGTGTCGATCAGTGGTTACTACCTGTCCGCCTCCACCCCCGGCCCGGCCACCGTCCGCACCGAGGTGCTGCGCACCGGCCGCGGCCTGTCCACCGGCACCGCCTCGCTCAGCCAGGACGGCGTCGAGCGGCTGCGGGTGGTGGCCAGCCACGGCGACCTCGCCACCGCCGACGGCGAGGTGCGCACCAGCGCGCGGCCGCCGCAGCTGCCGCCGCCGGACCAGTGCATCGGCGTCGAGCACGCGCCCAAGGAACTGATCGCCCAGGCCGCCCTGCTGGAGCGGTTCGACCTGCGGCTGGACCCGGCCACCATCGGCTGGGCGCTCGGGCAGCCCTCCGGCAACGGGCGGATCCAGGGCTGGTTCCGGCTCGCCGACGGCCGCGAGCCCGACCCGCTGCTGCTCCTGCTGGTCGCCGACGCGCTGCCGCCGGTCACCTTCGACCTCGGCATGCCGGGCTGGGCGCCCACCATCGAGCTGACCGTCCACCTGCGCGCCAGGCCCGTGCCCGGCTGGCTGCGGGTCACCCACGCGACCCGCAACCTGGCCGGCGGCTACTTCGAGGAGGACGCGGAGGTCTGGGACGAGTCCGGCCGCCTGGTCGCGCAGTCCCGCCAGCTGGCCCGGGCGCCCCGCCCCTGACCCGGCGGCCCCGCATTACCGGTGGTTACATTCCTGTGACACGCCGTACGTGTGCGGCGCGCGCGGATGGGGAGGAAGACGGTCAGCGGCGAGCGTGCCGCGGACCGTCAACCCCCGAAGCCAGGAGCCACCGATGAGTCAAAAGGGTCGCGCCCGCCGTAACTCCGACTGCACCGCCGGCGGCTCGCGGCCCGCGGTGCGGGCGTCGCACCGGCCACAGCGGGCCGGCGGCGCCGAGCAGGCTTTTGTCATCGGGGTGCTGACCAACGCCGCGGACTTCGCCCGGGCCCGCGCCTGGGGGATCTCCGACGCCCCCGACCACGAGCGCTACCTGGCCGACACCGCCGAGTTGCTGGCCGAGGCGCTGGAGCGGTTCGACACCGTCCGGGCCCGGATGTTCCACCCGCAGGACTTCGAGGAGTTCTGCGTGCTGCACGGGCTGGACCCGGCCGAGCCCGCCGCCCGCGACCGCTACCTGGTCAACCCGGCCCTGCAGGCCCAGCTGCTGGCCTATCAGGGCGAGGAGCTGGCCGGGGACTTCGTACCCCGCCTGGTCCGCGCCAGGGAGAACGGGCTGACGCTCTGCCATGCCGACCTGCTGCTCGACGGGGGCCTGTACGGGGGCGCGGGCGCGCCCGACGAGGAGCACGCCGCCTGGGTGCGCGCCGCCTACCAGCGCGGCGGCGAGGTGTTCCGCCGGATGCTGGTCGGCGCGGGGGCCGGCGTGTACGAGCTGCGCCTGCGGGTGGACGCGCCCGGCGGGAAGCTGACCGCCGCGGCTCGGGTCCTCCAGTGGGAGGACGGCGTGGTCCGGATCAACGACGAGGACCTGGAGCTGGTCTGCGCGGTGCTCTGCACCGGGCTGGCCCTGGAGCTGCCGGGCGTCGCGGTGCTGCACGGTTCGCAGGGCTCGGCCGCCTCCTGCGGGGAGTACCTGCAGGCCTCCTGGGCCTGGTCGAGCGGTGGGCAGGAGTGGGCGCCGGCCGAGCGGCCGGTCCGGCTGGACGGCGTGGCGGCGCAGCCCGGCTACAGCCTGGGAACGGTCTGCTGACGGCTCCGCCGCGGGGCCCCGTCCCGGGGTCCCGACACCGCGGCGCGGCCCCCGGACAGGGGAGCCGCGCCGTGACGTTTCTGCTTGCGGGTACGACCGGAAATCAGGCCGGTTCGTCCCTGGATCCGCCGGCGGGAGCCGGTGCGGCGAGCCTCAGCTCGCGTCCTCCTCGCGCACCGCGCGGCGCGCGTCGGGGTTCAGCACGCCCCAGGAGATCAGCTGCTCGGTGAGGATCGACGGCGACTGGTCGTAGATGACGGCCAGGGTGCGCAGGTCGTCCTGACGGATCGACAGCACCTTTCCGTTGTAGTCACCGCGCTGGCTCTGGATGGTCGCCGCGTAGCGCTGCAGCGGGCCGGCCTTCTCGGAAGGGACCTGGGTCAGTCTCTCCAGGTCGAGGACCAGGCGCGGCGGCGGCTCGGCCGCGCCGCCGGGCGTACCGCCGGGCAGCAGCTCCTGCACCGGGACGCCGTAGAACTCCGCCAGTTCGGCCAGCCGCTGCACGGTGACCGCACGGTCACCGCGCTCGTACGAGCCGACGACGACTGCCTTCCAGCGCCCCTGGGACTTCTCCTCGACACCGTGCAGGGAGAGACCCTGCTGAGTGCGGATCGCTCGGAGCTTGCCTCCGAGTTGCTTCGCGTAGTCGCTGGACATTGATCTCCCCGGACGAGATTGCTTCGCGTTCAGTGGTGGGTCACGGGCGATTGCCGACGCCGTTACCGGTGGGTCCGACGTCCGTCTCGTAACTCACTGTGAGGTTACGTAGAGTAAGGTAGTTGCGTCAAGCCGAATGGGGCAGTCGTGCGAATGGCCCGCATCGTCGGCGCGTCCGGAGTGTTAACCCCGGGAAGCGGAATGATGGCCGTCTGTTTGCGATCCGGCGCGCTGCTAGGATGGCCCGAAGCCCACGCCCGGTCGGCGGGGGCAGTCCCAGACATCCTTTAAGACCCGTCCCGTGAGGCGGGGAAGGAGGTCCGCTTCGGCATGACCACCCACCATGAACCGACGCCCCGGGCACCGCACCAGGTGCTGGACGGCACAGACATCGCCCGGGTCCTCACCCGGATAGCGCACGAGATCGTCGAGCGCGCCAAGGGCGCGGAGGACGTCGTGCTGCTCGGCATCCACACCAGGGGCGTCCACCTCGCCCGCCGCCTGCACGGCCGGCTGGCCCAGATCACCGGGCGCGAGATCCCGCTGGGCACCCTGGACATCACCATGTACCGGGACGACCTGCGGCTGAAGCCCGCCCGTGCCCTGGAGCACACCGAGATCCCGCCCGGCGGCATCGACGGCAAGCTCGTCATCCTCGTCGACGACGTGCTCTTCTCCGGCCGGACCATCCGCGCCGCGCTCGACGCGCTGAACGACATCGGCCGCCCGCGCGCCGTCCAGCTCGCCGTCCTGGTCGACCGCGGCCACCGCGAGCTGCCGATCCGCGCCGACTACGTCGGCAAGAACCTCCCCACCTCGCTGCGCGAGGCCGTTCAGGTGCGCCTGTCCGACAGCGACGGCGTGGACGCCGTCCTGGTCGGCGACCGCGACTTCGCCGCCCGCAGCTCGCAGGCCCTGGCACCCCAGTCTTCCGAACCGCACCTCCCGGAGTAACCCGCGTGAAGCGCCACCTCGTCTCCGCCGCCGATCTCAGCCGCGACGACGCGCTGCTGATCCTGGACACCGCCGAGGAGCTCGCCCAGCTCTCCGGCCGGGCCGTGAAGAAGCTGCCCACGCTGCGCGGCCGCACCGTCGTCAACCTCTTCTTCGAGGACTCCACCCGGACGAAGACCTCCTTCGAGGTCGCCGAGAAGCGCCTCTCGGCCGACGTCATCAACTTCTCCGCCAAGGGCTCCTCGGTCTCCAAGGGCGAGAGCCTCAAGGACACCGCGCTGACCCTCCAGGCGATGGGCGCCGACGCGGTGGTCATCCGCCACCACGCCTCCGGCGCGCCGGCCCGGCTGGCCCAGTCCGACTGGCTGCACGGCAGTGTGATCAACGCCGGTGACGGCACCCACGAGCACCCCACCCAGGCGCTGCTCGACGCCTTCACCATGCGCCGCCACCTCAACCCGGGCAGCGCCAACGACCTGGCCGGGCGCCGGGTGACCATCGTCGGCGACGTCCTGCACAGCCGGGTCGCCCGTTCCAACGTCCACCTGCTGAACACCCTCGGCGCGCAGGTCACCTTCGTCGCCCCGCCCACGCTGCTGCCGATCGGGGTCGAGAACTGGCCCTGTGAGGTCAGCTACGACCTCGACGCCGTGCTGCCCAAGACGGACGCGCTGATGATGCTGCGGGTGCAGCGCGAGCGGATGAACGCCGCGTTCTTCCCGACCGAGCGCGAGTACAGCCGCCGCTACGGCATGAACGGCCGCCGGATGGCCCAGCTGCCGGACCACGCGATCGTGATGCACCCCGGCCCGATGGTCCGCGGCATGGAGATCACCGCCGAGGTCGCCGACTCGCCGCGCTGCACCGCCATCGAGCAGGTCGCCAACGGCGTCTCCGTCCGGATGGCCGTCCTGTACCTGCTGCTCGGCGGAGCCACCCTCGCCGACACCGCCCGCACCGACTCCGTGGAGACCGCCCAGTGACCAGCTACCTGATCCGCAACGCCAAGATCCTGGGCGGCGCCCCGCAGGACCTCCACCTCGCCGACGGCGTGATCCAGGAGATCGGCACCGGCCTGACGGTCGAGGCGGACATCGAGATCGACGCCACCGGGCTGATCGCCCTGCCCGGCCTGGTCGACCTCCACACCCACCTGCGCGAGCCCGGCCGCGAGGACGCCGAGACCGTGCTCACCGGCACCCGGGCCGCCGCGATGGGCGGCTTCACCGCCGTGCACGCGATGGCCAACACCACCCCGGTGGCCGACACCGCCGGCGTGGTCGAGCAGGTCTGGCGGCTCGGCCAGGAGTCCGGCTACTGCGACGTGCAGCCGGTCGGCGCCGTCACCGTCGGCCTGGAGGGCAAGAAGCTCGCCGAGCTCGGCGCGATGCACGAGTCCGCCGCGGGCGTCCGGGTCTTCTCCGACGACGGCAAGTGCGTGGACGACGCGGTGCTGATGCGCCGCGCCCTGGAGTACGTCAAGGCCTTCGACGGCGTCGTCGCCCAGCACGCCCAGGAGCCGCGGCTGACCGAGGGCGCCCAGATGAACGAGGGCCAGGTCTCCGGCGAGCTCGGGCTCGGCGGCTGGCCGGCCGTCGCCGAGGAGTCGATCATCGCCCGCGACGTGCTGCTCGCCGCGCACGTCGGCTCCCGGCTGCACGTCTGCCACCTCTCCACCGCCGGCTCGGTCGAGATCGTCCGCTGGGCCAAGTCCAAGGGCTGGGACGTCACCGCCGAGGTCACCCCGCACCACCTGCTGCTCACCGACGAGCTGGTCCGCACCTACGACCCGGTGTACAAGGTGAACCCGCCGCTGCGCACCGCCGAGGACGTCCAGGCGCTGCGCAAGGCGCTGGCCGACGGCACCATCGACGCCGTCGCCACCGACCACGCGCCGCACCCGGCCGAGGACAAGGACTGCGAGTGGGCCGTGGCCGCGATGGGCATGGTCGGCCTGGAGACCGCGCTGTCGGTCGTGCAGCAGACCATGGTCGACACCGGCCTGCTGAACTGGGAGGCCGTCGCGGACCGGATGTCGCACCGCCCGGCCCGGATCGGCCGTCTCAGCGGCCACGGCCGGCCGATCTCGGTGGGTGAGCCCGCCAACCTGGTGCTGTTCGATCCCGCGTACCGTGGAGCCGTGAACCCGGACAGCTTCGCCACCCGCAGCCGCAACACCCCCTACAAGGGCCTGGACCTGCCCGGACGGGTGCACGCCACCTTCCTGCGCGGGCGCGCCACCGTGCTGGCCGGGGAGCTCGCCGAGCAGGGCGGCACGGAGTGATGCTCCACGCCACGCTCGCCCAGGAGCAGGCGAAGGTCACCGACTGGCCCGGTTACATCGGCTGGTCCGTCGGCCTGCTGATCGTGATCGGCCTGATCTACTGGCTGATGCGCCAGGGCTGGAACTGGCGGCGCACCCTGCAGTCCGGCATCCCGCCGCTGCCGGCCGTGCCGGACCGCGCCGGGCGCACCATCCTGGAGACCAGCGGCCGGTACCACGGCACGACCACCGCCGGGAACTGGCTCGACCGGGTCGTCGCCCACGGCCTGGGCACCCGCAGCCGCGCCGACCTCACCCTCGGCGAGAACGGCCTGCTGGTGCAGCGCCCCGGTGACGTCGACTTCTGGATCCCGGCCGAGCACCTGACCGGTGCCCGCACGGACTCCGGGATCGCCGGCAAGGTCGTCCCCTCCGGGCTGCTCGTCGTCAGCTGGGCGCACGAGGGCACCGAGCTGGACTCCGGCTTCCGGGCCGACCACCCCGACGAGCACGCCGCCTGGGTCGAGGCGATCGCTCAACTCGCAACACGTACGAAGACGAAGACGGAAGAGGCCGCGCAATGACCGCACCTGCCCCCACCACGCAGCGCCAACGGCGGGAACGAGTGCCTGCCGTGCTCGTCCTGGAGGACGGCCGGACCTTCCGCGGACAGGCCTACGGCGCCATCGGCGAGACCTTCGGCGAGGCGGTCTTCAACACCGGCATGTCCGGCTACCAGGAGACCCTCACCGACCCGTCGTACCACCGCCAGGTGGTCGTGATGACCGCCCCGCAGATCGGCAACACCGGCTGGAACGACGAGGACGACGAGTCCAAGCAGATCTGGGTCGCCGGCTACGTCGTGCGCGACCCCGCCCGGGTCGCCTCCAACTGGCGCTCCCTGCGCCCGCTCGACGAGGAGCTCGTCAACCAGGGCGTCGTCGGCATCAGCGGCATCGACACCCGCGCGCTGACCCGCCACCTGCGCGAGCGCGGCGCGATGCGCTGCGGCATCTTCTCCGGCGAGGCGCTGGCCGACCCGGCCGCGCTGCTCGCCCGGGTGCAGCAGTCGCCCGAGATGAAGGGCGCCGACCTGTGCGCCGAGGTCGCCACCACCGAGCCGTACGTGGTGCCCGCGATCGGTGAGAAGCGCTTCACCGTCGCCGCGCTGGACCTCGGCATCAAGGCGATGACCCCGCAGCGGATGGCCGAGCGCGGCATCGAGGTGCACGTGCTGCCGGCCAACTCCACCCTGGAGGACGTCTACGCCGTCAACCCGGACGGCGTCTTCTTCTCCAACGGCCCGGGCGACCCGGCCACCGCCGACCACCAGGTCGCCGTCGCGCAGGGCGTGCTGGAGCGCGGGACCCCGTTCTTCGGGATCTGCTTCGGCAACCAGATCCTCGGCCGCGCCCTGGGCTTCGGCACCTACAAGCTCAAGTACGGCCACCGCGGCATCAACCAGCCGGTGCAGGACCGCACCACCGGCAAGGTCGAGGTGACCGCCCACAACCACGGCTTCGCCGTGAACGCCCCGCTGGACAAGGTGAGCGACACCCCCTACGGGCGGGTCGAGGTCTCCCACGTCTGCCTCAACGACGACGTGGTCGAGGGCCTGCAGGCGCTCGACGTCCCCGCCTTCAGCGTGCAGTACCACCCCGAAGCGGCCGCCGGTCCGCACGACGCCGCCTACCTGTTCGACCGCTTCGTGAAGCTCATGGAGGGCCAGCGTGCCTAAGCGCAGTGACATCAAGTCCGTCCTGGTGATCGGCTCCGGCCCGATCGTGATCGGCCAGGCCGCCGAGTTCGACTACTCGGGTACGCAGGCCTGCCGGGTCCTCAAGGCCGAGGGCCTGCGGGTCGTGCTGGTCAACTCCAACCCGGCCACGATCATGACCGACCCGGAGATCGCCGACGCCACCTACGTCGAGCCGATCACCCCGGAGTTCGTCGAGAAGATCATCGCCAAGGAGCGCCCCGACGCGCTGCTGCCGACCCTGGGCGGCCAGACCGCGCTCAACACCGCGATCTCGCTGCACGCGGCGGGCACGCTGGAGAAGTACGGCGTCGAGCTGATCGGCGCCGACGTCGAGGCGATCAACAAGGGCGAGGACCGCGAGCTCTTCAAGGGCGTCGTCGAGGCCGTCAACGCCAAGATCGGCTACGGCGAGTCCGCCCGCTCGGTCATCTGCCACACCATGGACGAGGTGCTGGCCGGCGTGGACACGCTCGGCGGCTACCCGGTCGTCGTGCGCCCCTCCTTCACCATGGGCGGCGCCGGCTCCGGCTTCGCCCACAACGAGGAGGACCTGCGCCGCATCGCCGGCCAGGGCCTGACGCTCTCGCCGACCACCGAGGTGCTCCTGGAGGAGTCCATCCTCGGCTGGAAGGAGTACGAGCTGGAGCTGATGCGCGACAAGAACGACAACGTCGT
The DNA here is from genome assembly GCF_053611565.1 of Kitasatospora sp. NPDC054795. NCBI lineage: Bacteria > Bacillati > Actinomycetota > Actinomycetes > Kitasatosporales > Streptomycetaceae > Kitasatospora > Kitasatospora sp. NPDC054795. Next base: position 9,268 of record NZ_JBSHAP010000121.1, on the reverse strand, counting down.
GGTCGTCTGCTCCATCGAGAACTTCGACCCGATGGGCGTGCACACCGGTGACTCGATCACCGTCGCCCCGGCGATGACCCTCACCGACCGCGAGTACCAGATCCTGCGCGACATCGGCATCGCCGTCATCCGCGAGGTCGGCGTCGACACCGGCGGCTGCAACATCCAGTTCGCGGTCAACCCCGAGGACGGCCGGGTCATCGTCATCGAGATGAACCCGCGGGTCTCCCGCTCCTCGGCGCTCGCCTCCAAGGCCACCGGCTTCCCGATCGCCAAGATCGCCGCCAAGCTGGCCGTCGGCTACACCCTGGACGAGATCCCCAACGACATCACCGAGCAGACCCCGGCCTCCTTCGAGCCGACCCTCGACTACGTCGTCGTCAAGGTGCCGCGGTTCGCGTTCGAGAAGTTCCCGAGCGCCGACGCCACCCTGACCACCACCATGAAGTCCGTCGGCGAGGCCATGGCCATGGGCCGCAACTTCCCCGAGGCGCTCCAGAAGGCGCTGCGCTCGCTGGAGAAGAAGGGCTCCCAGTTCTCCTGGACCGGCCCCGTCGGCGACAAGGCGGAGCTGCTGGCCAAGGCGGTCGTGCCGACCGACGGCCGGATCAACACCGTGATGGACGCCGTCCGGGCCGGCGCCACCCCGGAGGAGGTCTTCGAGCACACCAAGATCGACCCGTGGTTCGTCGACCAGCTCTTCCTGCTGGACGAGATCGCCGGCGAGCTGGCCGAGGCCGCCGAGCTCACCCCCGACCTGCTGCGCCACGCCAAGCGGCACGGCTTCTCCGACCAGCAGATCGGCGAGATCCGCGGCCTGAAGCCGGACGTGGTCCGCGAGGTGCGCCACGCCCTCGGCATCCGCCCGGTGTTCAAGACCGTCGACACCTGCGCCGCCGAGTTCGCCGCCAAGACCCCGTACTTCTACTCGTCCTACGACGAGGAGAACGAGGTCGCCCCGCGCACCAAGCCCGCCGTGATCATCCTGGGCTCCGGCCCGAACCGCATCGGCCAGGGCATCGAGTTCGACTACTCCTGCGTGCACGCCTCCTTCGCGCTCGCCGAGGCCGGGTACGAGACCGTCATGGTCAACTGCAACCCGGAGACCGTCTCCACCGACTACGACACCTCCGACCGGCTCTACTTCGAGCCGCTCACCCTGGAGGACGTGCTGGAGATCGTCCACGCCGAGCAGCAGGCCGGCCCGCTCGCCGGTGTGATCGTCCAGCTCGGCGGCCAGACCCCGCTGGGCCTGGCCCAGGCGCTCAAGGACAACGGCGTGCCGATCGTCGGCACCCAGCCCGAGGCGATCGACCTTGCCGAGGAGCGCGGCGCCTTCGGCCGCGTCCTGCGCGACGCCGGCCTGCCGGCCCCCAAGCACGGCACCGCCTTCTCCTTCGAGGAGGCCAAGGCGATCGCCGACGAGATCGGCTACCCCGTGCTCGCCCGCCCGTCCTACGTGCTCGGCGGCCGCGGCATGGAGATCGTCTACGACGAGGCCTCGCTCGCCTCCTACCTGGAGCGCCACGCCGGCCTGATCTCCGAGCACCCGGTGCTCATCGACCGCTTCCTCGACGACGCGGTGGAGATCGACGTCGACGCGCTCTACGACGGCACCGAGCTCTACCTCGGCGGCGTCATGGAGCACATCGAGGAGGCCGGCATCCACTCCGGCGACTCCGCCTGCGCGCTGCCCCCGATCACCCTCGGCGGCCACGACATCAAGCGCCTGCGCACCTCCACCGAGGCCATCGCGCGCGGTGTCGGCGTCCGCGGTCTGATCAACATCCAGTTCGCCCTCTCCGGCGACATCCTCTACGTGCTGGAGGCCAACCCGCGCGCCTCCCGCACCGTCCCGTTCACCTCCAAGGCGACCGCCGTGCCGCTGGCCAAGGCCGCCGCCCGGATCTCGCTCGGCGCCACCATCGCCGAGCTGCGCGCCGAGGGCCTGCTCCCGGCCGAGGGCGACGGCGGCACGCTGCCCGCCGACGCGCCGATCGCGGTCAAGGAGGCCGTGATGCCGTGGAGCCGCTTCCGCGACATCCACGGCCGCGGGGTGGACACGGTGCTCGGCCCGGAGATGCGCTCGACCGGTGAGGTCATGGGCATCGACAAGGTGTTCGGCACCGCCTACGCGAAGGCGCAGTCCGGTGCGTACGGCGCGCTGCCGACCAAGGGCAAGGTCTTCGTCTCGGTGGCCAACCGGGACAAGCGCAACCTGGTCTTCCCGGCCCGCGCGCTGGTCAACCTCGGCTTCGAGGTGCTCGCCACCGCCGGCACCGCCGAGGTGCTCCAGCGCGGCGGCATCCCGTCCACGCTGGTGCGCAAGCACAGCGAGGGCGAGGGCCCGAACGGCGAGCGGACCATCGTCCAGCTGATCCACGACGGTGAGGTCGACCTCATCATCAACACGCCGTACGGCACCGGCGGCCGCCTCGACGGCTACGAGATCCGCACCGCGGCCGTGGCCCGCGCGGTGCCCTGCCTGACCACCGTCCAGGCGATGGGCGCGGCCGTGCAGGGCATGGACGCGCTGCTGCGCGACGAGGTCGGGGTGATGTCGCTCCAGGAGCACGCCGAGCTGATCAACGCCGGCCGCAAGTAGCACCACCGCAGTGGGGGGCACCGGAACAGCCGGGTGCCCCCCACTGCCATGACCGCCCCGCCCGCCACCCACCGCCACCTTTCCTCCGACGGGCGGCGCCCGCGCCCATCTGCTCTCTCCGCTCCGGGAGTTGAACCACCCTTGTACAAGCTTCTGTTCGACCTGGTCTTCAAGAAGATGGACCCCGAGAAGGCCCACCACCTCGCCTTCTTCTGGATCCGCCTCGGCTCCTCGGTGCCCGGCCTGCGCACCCTGGTGCGGCTGGTGCTCGCCCCGCGCGACCGGGCCCTGCGCACCCGCGCCCTCGGCCTCGACCTGCCCGGCCCGTTCGGCCTGGCGGCCGGTTTCGACAAGAACGGCGTCGGCATCGACGGCCTGTCGATGCTCGGCTTCGACTACGTCGAGATCGGCACCGTCACCGGCGAGCCCCAGCCCGGCAACCCGGCGCCCCGGCTGTTCCGCCTGGTCGAGGACCGCGCGCTGATCAACCGGATGGGCTTCAACAACCAGGGCTCGGCCCGGGTCGCGGCCCGGCTGGCCGCCCGCCCGCACACCAGCTCCACCCCGGTGATCGGCGTCAACATCGGCAAGACCAAGGTGGTCGAGGAGGCCGACGCCGTCGCCGACTACGTGAAGTCCACCGAGCGGCTGGCCAAGTACGCCGACTACCTGGTGGTCAACGTCAGCTCGCCGAACACCCCCGGGCTGCGCAACCTCCAGGCCGTGGACCACCTGCGGCCGCTGCTCGCCGCCGTTCGCGAGGCCGCCGACCGCAGCACCGCCCACCGCGTGCCGCTGCTGGTCAAGATCGCCCCCGACCTGGCCGACGAGGACGTCGACGCGGTCGCCGACCTCGCGCTGGAGCTGGGCCTGGACGGCATCATCGCCACCAACACCACGATCGGCCGCGAGGGCCTGCGCACCGACGCCGGGCGGGTCGCGGAGATCGGCATGGGCGGCCTGTCCGGCGCCCCGCTCAAGGCCCGTGCCCTGGAGGTGCTCCAGCGGCTGCGCGCCCGCACCGAGGGCCGGCTGACCCTGGTCTCGGTCGGCGGCATCGAGACCGCCGAGGACGCCTGGCAGCGGATCGTCCACGGCGCCGACCTGGTCCAGGGCTACAGCGCCTTCATCTACGAGGGCCCGTTCTGGTGCCGGCGGATCCACAAGGGCCTGTCCGCCAAGGTCCGCGCGGGCGGCTTCCGCAGCCTGGCCGACGCCGTCGGCAGCGCCGTGCGCAGCTCCTGAACCCCCTCCCCACCCCTCCGGAAAGAGACGACATGACCCTCGCCCCGTTCGGCGCCCGGCTGCGCCAGGCCCTCGACACCCGCGGCCAGCTCTGCGTCGGCATCGACCCGCACGCCTCCCTGCTCGCCGCCTGGGGGCTCGGCGACGACCTCGCCGGGCTGGAGACCTTCAGCCGCACCGTGGTCGAGGCGCTGGCCGACCGGGTGGCCGTGCTCAAGCCGCAGGCGGCCTTCTTCGAGCGTTTCGGCAGCAAGGGCGTCGCGGTGCTGGAGAAGACCGTCGAGGAGGCCCGGGCGGCCGGCGCGCTGGTCCTGATGGACGCCAAGCGCGGTGACATCGGCTCCACCATGGCCGCGTACGCCGAGGCCTTCCTGTCGCCGGGCAGCCCGCTGTTCTCGGACGCGGTGACGGTCAGCCCGTACCTGGGCTTCGGCTCGCTGCGCCCGGCCCTGGACCTGGCCCGGGAGCAGGGCTGCGGCGTGTTCGCGCTGGCGCTCACCTCCAACCCGGAGGGCGCCGAGGTGCAGCGCGCGGTGGGCGCGGACGGCGAGCCGGTCGCGGCCTCGGTGCTGCGCCAGCTGGCGGCCGAGAACGAGGGCGCCGCGCCGCTCGGCTCCTTCGGCGCGGTGGTCGGCGCGACGCTGGCCGATGCGGGCGTGGAACTGGCCATCAACGGCCCGCTGCTGGCCCCCGGGATCGGCGCCCAGGGCGCGACCATGGCCGACCTGCCGCGGGTGTTCGGCGCCTCGGTGATCAACGTGGTGCCGAGCGTCAGCCGGGACGTGCTCAAGCACGGCCCCTCGGTGCCGGCGCTGCGGGAGGCGGCGGAGCGCTTCGTCGGCGAGTTCGCGGACGCCGTCAAGTAGCGGAACCCGTCCTTCAGGTAGCCGTGCGGTGACCCTGCGGAGTGTCCGCAGGACCGCGCGGTGGCCGCGGAAGCGACGTGAGCGCCGTCACATCGGCACCGCCAAAGTCTCGCAATCGCGGTCATTTTGCCCTGGAAAGTCCTGGTCGGCCTTGGCTGACCAGGACTTTTCGTGTTCTTTTCCTGACGTGGCGCCGCAATCCGGGTAGTGTCCGGCGATAGGTCATCGGCGAGCCGCTATTTCCGCGGCTCCCGCAGGTCAGGGCCTTGTGGTTCCCCTTGCGGACGGTGTCCTCGGTACCGAACCAGTCCTAGCTCAATCCATCCATCCACACCCTGAGGTGAACGGCGTGGCCCTTCCGCCCCTTACCCCTGAACAGCGCACCGCCGCGCTCGCCAAGGCCGCCGAGGCTCGCCGGGAGCGCGCCGAGGTCAAGAACCGGCTCAAGCACTCCGGCGCCTCCCTGCACGAGGTGATCAAGGCCGGAAAGGCCGACAACGACGTCATCGGCAAGATGAAGGTCTCGGCTCTGCTGGAGTCCCTTCCGGGCGTCGGCAAGGTCCGTGCCAAGCAGATCATGGAGCGCCTCGGCATCAGCGAGAGCCGGCGTGTCCGCGGCCTCGGTACGAACCAGATCGCTTCCCTGGAGCGGGAGTTCGGCGGTGGCGCCGCCTGACCGTGCCCCCGTGGTCCCAGGATCCCCCGCGATCCGGGATAATCGGTGCATGAGTGAGCGTCCGCGGCTGACCGTGCTCTCCGGCCCTTCGGGGGTCGGCAAGAGCACGGTCGTCGCTCATATGAGGAAGATGCACCCCGAGGTCTGGCTCTCGGTGTCGGCGACGACCCGGCGCCCGAGGCCGGGCGAGAAGAACGGGGTCCAGTACCACTTCGTCGACAACGACGAGTTCGACAAGCTGGTCGCCAACGGCGAGTTGCTGGAGTGGGCCGAGTTCGCCGGGAACCGTTACGGGACCCCGCGTGCGGCCGTGCAGGAGAAGCTGGAGCGCGGCGAGCCGGTACTCCTGGAGATCGACCTCCAGGGCGCCCGGCAGGTGCGCGAGTCGATGTCCGAGGCGCAGCTGGTCTTCCTGGCTCCGCCGAGCTGGGACGAGCTGGTCCGCCGGCTGACCGGCCGGGGCACCGAGCCGCAGGACGTGATCGAGAAGCGGCTGGAGGCGGCCAAGGTCGAGCTCGCGGCCGAGCCCGAGTTCGATACGACCCTTGTCAACACCTCCGTCGAGCAGGTAGCGGCCGAACTGCTAGCCTTGCTCGGTGTAGCCTGACCTGTCTGTCTTTTCCACCCTTTCGGAAGGTTTTAGCGTGTCCTCTTCCATGACCGCGCCCGAGGGCATCATCAACCCGCCGATCGACGAGCTGCTCGAGGCCACCGACTCCAAGTACAGCCTCGTGATCTACGCCGCCAAGCGCGCGCGCCAGATCAACGCGTACTACTCCCAGCTCGGCGAGGGCCTGCTGGAGTACGTCGGCCCGCTGGTCGACACCCACGTGCACGAGAAGCCGCTGTCGATCGCGCTGCGCGAGATCAACGCGGGCATGCTGACCGCCGAGGCGATCGAGGCTGCCTGAGGCAGTCGCAGAATTTCGGAAGGGCCCGGCGGAATCGTTTCCGCCGGGCCCTTCGGCGTTCCCGGCGGGCCTCGGGTGTTCCCCGACGGCTCTTCGAGGTTCTCCGACCGCCCTTCGGTGCTCGCCGGCGACCCTCCGGTGTTCGCCGGAGGGCAGGGCGCGGTGCGGGGGCCGACCCGGGGGCCGTAGGGTGGGCGCGTTCGCGGCACGGCCGCGACGCGTTCCCGACGCGTTCCCGATGCGTTCCCGAGGCGGAGAAAGGCCGGTAGATGACCCTGAGTGCGGACGCCCCCCGCGTGGTCCTCGGCGTGAGCGGCGGGATCGCCGCGTACAAGGCGTGCGAGCTGCTGCGCCGCTTCACCGAGTCCGGCCACCAGGTCACCGTCGTGCCGACCGCCGCCGCGCTGCACTTCGTCGGCGAGGCGACCTGGGCGGCACTGTCCGGCCGCCCGGCCGCCGCCGAGACCTGGGAGCGCGTGCACGAGGTGCCACACGTGCGGATCGGGCAGCAGGCCGACCTGGTGGTGGTCGCCCCGGCCACCGCCGACCTGATCGCCAAGGCCGCCCACGGCCTCGCCGACGACCTGCTCACCAACACCCTGCTCACCGCCCGCTGTCCGGTCGTGGTGGTGCCCGCCATGCACACCGAGATGTGGGAGCACCCGGCCACCCGGGACAACGTGGCCACGCTGCGCCGCCGGGGCGTGATCGTGCTGGAGCCGGCCGTCGGGCGGCTGACCGGCAAGGACACCGGGAAGGGCCGGCTGCCCGAGCCGTCGGCGATCTTCGAGGCCTGCCGGGCCGTGCTGCGCCGGGGCGGGGCGGTGCCGACCGACCTGGCGGGCCGGCACGTGGTGGTCTCGGCCGGCGGCACCCGCGAGCCGCTGGACCCGGTGCGCTACCTGGGCAACCGCTCCTCCGGCAAGCAGGGCTACGCGCTCGCCGTGACGGCCGCGGCGCGCGGGGCCCGGGTGACGTTGCTCTCGGCCAACGCCGAGCTGCCGGACCCGGCCGGCGTGGACGTGGTGCACGTGTCGACCGCGCTGGGGCTGCGCGAGGCGGCGCTGAAGGCGGTCCAGGACGCGGACGTTGTGGTGATGGCCGCGGCGGTGGCGGACTTCCGGCCCGCCGAGTACGCGACCGGCAAGATCAAGAAGGTCGAGGGCGTCGAGCCGGCGCCCGTCGCCCTGGTCCGCAATCCGGACATCCTGGCCGAACTGTCGGCCCACCGGGCCCGTTCGGGTCAACTCGTGGTGGGTTTCGCGGCGGAGACCGACGACGTGCTCGCCAACGGTCGGGCCAAGCTCGCCCGCAAGGGCTGTGACCTGCTCGTGGTGAACGAGGTGGGCAACGGCAAGGCCTTCGGCGCGGACGTCAACGAGGCCGTGGTACTGGGCTCGGACGGCAGTGAGACGGCCGTTCCGGTGGGCCCGAAGGAGGCGCTCGCGGACGTGGTCTGGGATCTGGTCGCAAAGCGGCTGGAAACGGGCGGCAACTGATCAGAACCGCTCGTGCGGCGGTCGAGAATTCCTGAAGCGGGTGACGTTCGGCGGAACCAGACCGTTAGACTCCAGGAATCAAGTCTTTCCGGAGTTCCCCGGGTCGCCCCGGGGAACTTCAGTCAGCAGCCGCTGCAACCCCAGGGAGCGCTGTGTCTCGCCGCCTGTTCACCTCGGAGTCCGTGACCGAGGGACACCCCGACAAGATCGCTGACCAGATCAGCGACACCATCCTTGACGCTCTCCTGCGGGAGGACCCGACGTCCCGGGTCGCCGTGGAGACGCTCATCACCACCGGTCAGGTGCACGTGGCCGGCGAGGTGACCACCAAGGCGTACGCGCCGATCGCCCAGCTCGTCCGGGACAAGATCCTGGAGATCGGCTACGACAGCTCCAAGAAGGGCTTCGACGGCGCCTCCTGCGGCGTCTCGGTGTCCATCGGTGCCCAGTCGCCCGACATCGCGCAGGGCGTCGACACCGCGTACGAGGCCCGTGTCGAGGGCGACGAGGACGACCTGGACAAGCAGGGCGCCGGTGACCAGGGCCTGATGTTCGGCTACGCGTCCGACGAGACGCCCGAGCTCATGCCGCTGCCGATCACCCTGGCGCACCGCCTCTCCCGCCGCCTGACCGAGGTGCGCAAGAACGGGACCATCCCCTACCTGCGCCCCGACGGCAAGACCCAGGTCACCATCGAGTACGACGGCGACAAGGCCGTCCGCCTGGACACCGTCGTCGTCTCCACCCAGCACGCCAGTGACATCGACCTGGAGTCGCTGCTCACCCCGGACATCCGCGAGTTCGTGGTCGAGCCGGAGCTGAAGGCGCTGGCCGAGCAGGGCATCAAGCTGACCACCGAGGGCTACCGCCTGCTGGTCAACCCGACCGGCCGCTTCGAGATCGGCGGCCCGATGGGCGACGCCGGCCTCACCGGCCGCAAGATCATCATCGACACCTACGGCGGCATGGCCCGTCACGGCGGCGGCGCCTTCTCCGGCAAGGACCCGTCCAAGGTGGACCGCTCGGCCGCGTACGCGATGCGCTGGGTGGCGAAGAACATCGTCGCCGCCGGCCTCGCCCGCCGCGCCGAGGTGCAGGTCGCGTACGCGATCGGCAAGGCCGAGCCGGTCGGCCTGTTCGTGGAGACCTTCGGCACCGAGACCGTGCCGGTCCTCACCATCCAGAAGGCCGTCTCCGAGGTCTTCGACCTGCGTCCGGCCGCGATCATCCGCGACCTGGACCTGCTGCGCCCGATCTACTCGCAGACCGCGGCGTACGGCCACTTCGGCCGTGAGCTGCCGGAGTTCACCTGGGAGCGCACCGACCGGGTGGAGCAGCTGAAGGCCGCCGTCCAGGACTGACGTCCGCGGCGCCCGCGCCCGCGGCTCGTCGCCAGTGGCGCGCGCGCCCGCGGCCCGTGCGTCCGTAGCGCCTGAAGCGGCGCCCACCCCCGAACGGGGGTGGGC